>JAHBAL020000442.1 GCA_018500105.2 Anaerolineae bacterium | reverse complement strand
TTCTATAACCAAGCCACCATGAGCGCCAAAGGCATCCCACAAATTGCCTGCGTGATGGGCAGTTGCACCGCAGGCGGGGCCTATGTGCCCGCCATGAGCGACGAAACCATCATCGTGCGCGGCACGGGGACCATCTTTTTGGGCGGGCCGCCGCTGGTCAAGGCCGCCACCGGCGAAGATGTGAGCGCCGAAGACCTCGGCGGGGCCGATGTGCATACCCGAAAATCGGGCGTGGCCGATCATTTTGCCGAAAACGATGAACACGCGCTATCACTCGTACGCGATATTGTGGCCGATCTCAATTTGCCGCCAACGCCAATGCCAAGCGCCAAAACCATCATCAGCGAGCCACTTTACCCCGCCGATGATTTGTATGGCGTGTTGCCCAGCACCTTCCGCGTTAGCTATGATGTGCGCGAAGTCATTGCTCGGCTGGTGGACGGCAGCGAGTTCCGCGAATTTAAGGAGCGCTACGGCGAAACCTTGGTGTGTGGGTTCGCCAAAATTCAGGGCTACCCAGTCGGTATTTTGGCAAACAACGGCATTTTGTTCAGCGAATCGTCGCTAAAAGGGGCGCATTTTGTGCAGCTATGCTGCGCTCGCAATATTCCGCTCTTGTTTTTGCAAAACATTACCGGTTTTATGATCGGCAAAGCCTACGAAAATGGCGGCATCGCCAAAGATGGAGCCAAGTTGGTCAACGCCGTCGCCAATGCCCAAGTGCCTAAACTCACCATCATCATCGGCGGTTCGTTTGGCGCAGGCAATTATGGCATGTGCGGGCGGGCCTACGGGCCACGATTTTTGTGGATGTGGCCCAACGCTCGCATCAGCGTAATGGGCGGCGAACAAGCCGCCAATGTGTTGGCGACCGTCAAACAAGATCAACTCGCCCGCCAAAAGAAGCAAATCATGACATCGGAAGAATTGGCGGCCTTTAAACAGCCCATTCTCGACAAATACGAACACGAAGGCTCGCCATATTACTCGACGGCTCGGCTGTGGGATGACGGCATTCTCGACCCCGCCGAAACCCGCACTGTGCTGGGGTTGGCGCTTGCGGCCTGTGCGCAAAATCCTGGCAACAAAACCGATTACGGGGTTTTCAGAATGTAACCCCGAATTAAAGTTGATTCCGCGCTGATAGACGTCACGCAGCACCGGCTTCATCATTTAACTCGGAGAAGCGGAAGTTGCGGAGATAGCAGAGAAATGGCTTTTTTGCTTAGGATTTACGAACATAAGAAATGTTTTACCACAAAACACACAAAGTTCACGAAGATAAGAAAGGGTTTGTGATGCAAATCTTTGAGTCCTTCGTGTCATTTGTGGTAAAAATAAAGTCTTGCGTAAGTTCTATGCTTTCAAGACCAGGTTGTAAAAATCAAACGCTATAAGTTGCACGTCGCCCCTCGCTGCGCTTCGGGGTGACGTGGCAATTCATGCAACTTGATTTATTCCAGCTTGATTAAGCGATTGGGGTAAGACTAAGCCGCTGGGGTGGCGGCCTTTTCGGTCTTGGCTGGCGCAGCGGCTTTCGTTTCGCTGGCGGCTGGCGTGCTGGCTTCAGTCGGTTTGGCCTCGCTACTCTCGGTTTTGGCTTCCTTGCTTGGCTCGTTATTGGCTTCGGCAGATGGCTTGGCCGCAGCCGGCAAAGTGCTGCTCGACGATTTGCTGTCGTTAATATAAAAACCACTGCCGTTAAAGGTTACCGCCACGCGATTAATGACACGATAAACCCGCGTTTTCTCACACGTTGGACAAATTTGTATCGGCGCATCCGTAAATTTCTGTTTGCGTTCAAAACTTACGCCACAATCTGGACAGGCGTATTGATACGTTGGCATAGCACTCTCTCCTCGTTACTGCTAATTTTTAGCGGGCGAATTATATCCCACAAACAGCAAAAGCGCGGCTTCATCAATTTGCTTCGAACGCCCGCGTTGCGTTCAGGCAAGCACGCACTCATTCACAAGGGTGCGGTCTATGACCTGCATTAAAATCTAGGCATGGATATCAAGATTGAAGCGCTTACTGCAAGCCAACTCAAAACCCCCGATTTCAAAAACCTCGTATTTGGACGCACCTTCTCGAACCGTATGTTCACCCAAAAATGGACACACGATAAGGGCTGGCACGATGCCACGATTGGCGCTTATGGCCCGATTTCGCTCGATCCATCCACCTCAGTGCTCCATTATGCCCAAGAAATTTTCGAGGGCACCAAGGCTTATCGCCGCCCCGATGGTGGGGTCAACCTCTTTCGCCCTTGGGAAAACGCCGCCCGTTTTAACAATTCGGCCTTGCGCATGGGCATGGCGACCGTTGACATCGAGTCACATGTTGATGCCATCGCCCAATTGGTGCGGCTAGAGCAAGACTGGGTGCCAGCCGCCGAGGGCGGCGCATCGCTCTATATTCGCCCAACCATGATCGCCACCGAAGCCGCGCTGGGCGTGCACGTGTCAGATAGTTTCTTGCATTTCATCATCGTTGGCCCCACTGGCGCGTATTTTGCGGGTGGATTTAAGCCAATTTCGGTGCTGATTTCTGACCAATATGTGCGGGCTGTGCGCGGGGGCGTGGGCGCTGCCAAGACCGGCGGCAACTACGCTGCCAGCTTGTTGGCCGGGGCCGAAGCCGGAAAATTGGGCTATGGGCAAGTATTGTGGCTCGACGCGCTCGAACGTCGCTATGTCGAAGAAGTGGGCGGCTCGAATATCGCCTTCGCTTATGGCAGCCACATCATCACGCCAGCTTTGTCGGGCAGCATTTTGCCGGGCATCACCCGCAAATCCGTTTTGCAACTCGCGCCCGATGTCGGTTACACCATCAGCGAAGAACGCATTGATGTCTACGATTTGCTGCGCGATATCGAATCGGGCGACGTGACCGAGGCGTTCGGCATCGGCACCGCCGCCGTCATCACCCCCATTGGCCGCTTTGGCTACGCTGGCAAAGATTACACCGTGAGCAATGGTCAGGCTGGGCCAGTAGCGCAACACTTATTCAAGTCACTCACCGACATCCAATATGGTCGCGTTGCCGATCCGTATGGCTGGACGATGACTCTGTAAATAAAACAAGCGTAGGGGTACGTTATGCTATCCCCCTACGCTTATTTTTTAATATGAGCACTTCCCCATCAAAAATTGCGCTGGTGACCGGCGCGGGCAGCGGTATCGGCAAAGCCAGCGCATTGGCGCTATTGCGGGCAGGCTATGCGGTAGTATTGGCGGGCCGCCGCGCCGATGCGCTACAAGCCACCGTCGAGGCCGCTGGTGAATTGGGTCAACACACCCTCGTTGTGCCAACCGATGTGACCGACCCTGCCTCGGTGCGGGCGTTGTTCGAGAAAACCGTCGCCACCTATGGACGACTGGATGTGGTGTTTAACAACGCCGGTATCGGTGCGCCGGGCATCCCGCTCGAAGATTTGACCTATGCGCAATGGCGAGCGGTCGTTGACATCAACCTAACCGGCCCATTTTTGTGCACGCAAGAGGCGTTTAAGATTATGAAAAATCAAACGCCGCGCGGCGGACGCATTATTAATAATGGCTCGATCTCGGCCCACGCCCCGCGCCCCAATTCGGCCCCCTACACCGCTACCAAACACGCCATGACCGGCCTCACCAAGTCAACCTCACTCGATGGTCGCAAATATGACATCGCCTGTGGGCAAATTGACGTCGGCAACGCCGACACCGACATGGTGTCGCGGATGAAAGCGGGAATTGTGCAAGCCAACGGGCAGATTGCCATCGAGCCGACGATGGATGTCGAGAACGTCGCCAACGCGGTGGTGTTTATGTCGAACCTACCGCTCGACGCCAACGTGTTGTTTATGACCGTGATGGCGACGACCATGCCATTGGTTGGGCGGGGCTAACACTAGAAATCGGGCTTCTTTTCAGAAGCCCGATTTCTGACCCGCTAAGATTACGCTTCATAGAAATCGGGCTTCTTTTCAGAAGCCCGATTTCTGGCCCGCTGAGATTACGTTGCATAGAAATCGGGCTTCTTTTCAGAAGCCCGATTTCTGGCCTGCTAAGATTATGTTGCATAGAAATCGGGTTTCTTCTCAGAAGCCCGATTTCTGGCCCGCTGAGATTACGTTGCATAGAAATCGGGCTTCTTTTCAGAAGCCCGATTTCTGGGTTGCTTTGGCTTTAGCCTTCAACTGCCCACAACCGGCGGCGATGTCTATGCCGCGCCGGACGCGCACGCTGTTTGGCACATTGGCGGCATCGAGCACGGCGCAAAATCGGGCAATGCGGTCACGCTGCGAGGCCAGCCCCGCATAGCCCGCCGTTGGGTTGAGCGGGATCATGTTGACATGCAGCATGTGCCGACGTTCACGGCGCGGGTCATACGTCTGGCGCACCACATCCACCAAAGCACGGGCTTGCTCAACCGTGTCATTTACGCCTTCGATCAAGGCCCATTCAAAGCTGACGCGGCGATTGGTGCTATTAATGTAGTCTCGAATGGCTTCGGTAAGCGCTTCCAGCGGGTAACGCTCGTTAATTGGCACGAGTTTATTGCGCAATTCGTCGGTTCCGGCGTGCAGCGACACCGCCAAATTGACTTGCCCGCCTTCTTCGGCAAATTTGCGGATGCCCTGCACCAAGCCAACCGTCGAAACCGTCACTTTGCGTGCCCCTAGCCCAATTCCCCCCGCATCTTCGGCTTCGGTCATGCGATCAATGGCATTCATGACAGGCGTGTAATTGGCAAACGGCTCGCCCATGCCCATCAACACCACATTGGTGAGTTGTGGGTTGAGCGTTGAAGGCTGAGCGTTGGGGGTCCCTGCTTTCAATTTTTCATTTTCAATTCTCAATTGTCGGTTGACCCACAGCACTTGCTCAAAAATTTCGCTGGCGGTGAGATTGCGCAAAAAGCCCATTTGACCAGTGGCGCAAAAACTGCAATTCATGGCGCAACCCGCTTGCGACGAGATACACGCGGTGCGGCGTGCGCCCTCATATTCCATCAACACGGTCTCGATTTCGCGCCCGTCAGGCAATCGAAATAACCACTTGCGCGTCCAGCCATCGCTCGATTCTTGGTTGGCGATGGGCGTTAATCGGCCCAAACCATAGGTTTCGCTCAACTTGGCGCGTAGCGATTTGCTCAAATCGGTCATTTCGTCAATGCTACCGACATTGCGTTGGTAAAGCCAGCGCCAAATTTGTTTGGCGCGAAAAGCTGGCTCGTTCCACGTGATCAATTGGTTGGCAAGCTGTTCGTGGCTAAGATCGTATAAACTTTGGGGATGTAATTGGACTGCACTCATTAAAATCGGTGGGGTATCATAACATCATGTCATGGTTTGAACAAATCACCGGTTTTCATGAAATCTCGCCCGATCAGGTCAGGGCTAAGCTAAAAATCGAAGGCGAATACCTGACATCACTGGTCAATGGCAAAACGCTGCGTTTTGGACGGCTCGAAACCCCGTCGTTGGGCGAATTACGCCAGCGCGTGCAAAACAGGCCCCAACCCAAAGGCTTGTTAAAAATCCACGAGGTCGTTGCCAATGTGCAACAACTTCACACTGCCGCCGAAAATACAGGCGCGTTTTTTCAGGTTGCATCGCAATTCAATTTGCTCGAAATGACCTCGCCACATATTACGCCAGAAATGGGGTTGGCCCGCTACGAGGATGACCATACGCAAGGCCCGGCCTGCGCAATTGCGGCTGGCGCGGGGACAATTTACCGCAATTATTTTGCACCCGTCGGCACACAAACTGGGCAAATTGGGCAATCGGCGACGCAGCAAATTGACTGTTTGGCGGATTTAGGCGCGGCGTTGGGGAATGCAAAGCACAGCCTTTGGGCGATGCAAAACGGGTATGCGCTGGCATCGGCGATTGGCTTGCGCACAATTTCGGATCACTTGCAGTCCTTGACCGAGGTCGAACGTGATGCGCTGCGGCAATTGTTGCGAATTGGGTTACAGTGGGACACCCAAGTCACCCTGCAAGGTTGCGCACACGTTGTCACCCAAGCCTATTGTTCGGCTTTGCCGGTGGCCTATTCCAATCAACCGGCCCATCTATGGGAAGATTTTGCGCGGCTGGTGCTAGAGGCGGCCTATGAAGCCAGCCTGTGCGGGGCAATTCTTAATCAGCACCGCACCGGCAACCCAAATGCTTATTTCACGTTGCTGGGTGGCGGCGCATTTGGCAACAAAACCACCTGGATCATGGACAGTTTGCGACGCGCCCTGACGCAATATCGCCACTGGCCGATCAATGTCATTATGGTGAGTTATGGCAGGTCAAACCATGCTGTAAGCACACTGATTGACCAATTTCGCAGTCAAAGCTTTTAAGGTTTTGCCTGCCAAATAAGCGGCATAAACACAAATTTATCACGCGGTTGATTGCTGCCAGTCGAGGTTGGCGTGGCCGTTGGAGTTGGGGTAGCGGTCGCGTTGGCGGGCGGTGTCGGCGTTGGCGTTGAAGTGCTCGCTCTGGCAGTAGGCGAGGCGGTTGGCGTTGCAGTCGGCGTCGCGGTCGCCTGGGCATTTACAGTTCGAGTATAGGTCAACGCTAGGTCAAACACAAGATCGCTGCTGGTTTGGCTTTGCTGATGCACCTCGACCGCGATGATATTTGTGCCTGTCACAAACGAACTGACCGGAATGACAACGCTATTGAACGCTTTTTCGTCGTCGTTGCCAACCACCACGCTGGCAAGCGTATTAAATGCAATCGCGCCAGCGGGCATATTGCTGCGGGCCACCTCGATATTGTTGAGATAGACCACCGCGCCATCGTCGCGTCGCAATTGCAAAGCGGCAGCGCCGATCTCGGCGGCATTGGTCACCACAAACGTGCGCCGGAAATAGGCGGTGATAAAGAAAGCATTGGCGGGGCCGCTGTTGATGGTGGTGCTAACGGGGTCGCCATAGCCCAGCGGCGCCGGGCCAGAAGCCCAAGCTGCATCATTAAAATTGGCTTCGCGCCATGTCGTGCCTGCGTTACTGCCGTTGTCCAAATACTTCCACGTTGCGCCTGCCGAAAACCCATTCGCCGCTGGCTGCGTGGGCGCAGACACCCCACACGGCGCATATAAATTCGCCATAAGTGAGCCGGGGATGGTGGACAAGCCCAACATGCGCAAAGCGCAATTGCCACCGTCGCCGTTACGGATTGGCTGAGCCACATTGTTGGCAAGTTGCGGTCGCCCATTACCCGGATCTTGGGTAGCACTGCCATTGAGGGTATATAAATTCGAATTAGCCGCAATCCCCTCGCCCCAAATAAACATGGGAATGGTGTAATTGACCGCAACCGTTTGATCGCCATGCCCCAAATCTACCCCGCCGTGATCGGTGGACAAAATGATTTTGGTTTTGCCTTGCATTTGGGGTTTGGCTTGAATCAAGCTAAAAATTTGCCCCAAATGCCCATCCACCTTTTTGGCGGCGGCGATATAAGGCGCACTCCCCCAACCTGATGCGTGACCCGCCGTGTCGGTATCGTTGAAATGCACAAACGTGTAATGCGTAGGATTTGCATTCATATTTGCCAAGAAATCATTCATCATCAGCGTCGCGTCAAGATCATAATTGGCATAGGCGTCAATATTGGCGGCATACGAGTCTTTAAACAGCACAAATTTTTCTTTGGTGGCATATAGCCCCGTGCGCAAGCCGTTACTATGCGCCACATCAAATACGCTGGCGATGGCGTAACCGGCGCTGCCTTGTAAAGTCGTGCCTGCGGGCGGGGTGATATTGGTTGCCCAATGATGGCCCGAATTGGCGACGCCGTTTTTGTCGTTGACAGGTCGCCCCGTCAACATGCCGGTATGATTCGGCAGGGTGATGGTGTAATCGTAATCAGTGCGGGCGTTCATCGTCCATGCACCCTCATCGCGCAGTTTTTTAAAGTTTGGCAATGGATTACTGGCGTCGTTGAGCATGTTTTGCAAATAGCTGGCCCCTAAGCCGTCAACGCTGATGTGAATGACGTAGCTGGTGGCTGCGCGATCAAACCAAGCCAAACTGCCTTGGGTCGGATATAACGTCACCAAGGCAAAAGCCACATTGACCGAGACCAGCGTGCCAACGGCAACCATCAGACGCGGGGGAATCCAAGGGGCGATTTTCTTCATTTTGAATAAATTTGTAATGCTTACAACGCAATTTAATCTTAGCATAGCAAATTTGCAATATTCGAGATGATATTAAAAAGACATCAAAAGACGTAGGCACTCACAGGTTTAGTTTTACGCATGCAAGGCTGTTCAAAAGTCAGCGCATGACCTAATTGGAAAAGCCCGATAGGGCTTCGCTGATCAGCCGGACGGGTTTACCCTCCGGCGAACGCGCCTATTG
>JAHBAL020000327.1 GCA_018500105.2 Anaerolineae bacterium | reverse complement strand
GGACAAGACCGGTCAGCAGCGAGCAAATTGCGGCAGCGCGACGCGGCGAATGGTCGGTGGTGCTGACGGGCTATCAGCCCGTGCCGCGCAATTGGTTTCCGGCCTCGTTGGTGGGGGTGAATGTGCTGTGTTTGGCGGGCGCGGGCGGGCAGCAAGGGCCAATTTTTGCCGCCGCTGGGGCCAATGTCACCGTATTCGACAACTCGCCCGCCCAATTGGGACAAGATCAAATGGTGGCGGCGCGGGATGGCTTGACGATTCGCACGGTTGAGGGCGATATGCGCGACCTGAGCGCCTTTGCCGATGCCAGCTTCGACCTGATTTTTCACCCGGTGTCAAATGTGTTTGTGCCCGAGGTGCGGCCCGTGTGGCGCGAATGTCAGCGTGTGTTGCGGGCGGGCGGCACGTTGTTGGCGGGCTTCATGAACCCCATCGAGTTTGTGTTCGATTTTCACCTGAAGGAGGATATGGGCGTGCTAAAAGTAACGTATGGCTTGCCCTATTCCGATGTCGAGAGCATTACCGAGTCCGAGCGCGATCAATTGTTTGGCGGCGAGTCGCCGGTCGAGTTTAGCCACAGTTTCGATGACCAAATTGCCGGGCAGCTTGAGGCCGGTTTTGTGCTGACCGGCTTTTATTCCACCCCGCATCACGCTTCGATCACGGCCAAGTATGGTATTCCGGGTTATTTTGCCACGCGGGCGGTGAAGGTATTTACTTAAACCAAACGGATGATATAGAATAAAAGCACACAGGTAAATATGAAAAGATATGCTTCTTCCTTGTTTTTTGCGTTCTCCTCAATACTTTTTGGCGCTTATATTTCTGCACATTTAATTTTTGCAACAGACCCGGAATATATCGTGCAGGAAGAGTATTCGGCTTTTGACCGTCAAGGCAAATCCTATTTTCTAACTCATGAAATTGAAAAAAACAGCCAGTCGGCATGGCGTCTGGTGTATCGGCGTGTGTTTAACAATACGGAACTTGAGCGAATTATCTTAAAAACAGGTGCAAATATTAATGAATTTGGCGCATATTCAGAAGGCATTATTGCTACAGAGAATGGAAATGTGTGGTTAAGTTATCGCCTATGCAAACATCAAAACGAACAACATTTTTGCGAGCGACAAATAGTTAATGTTCTGCCAAACGATAGCAAAATAAACCGTGTTATTCAAGATAAAAATGCTGATAGCATTTATGGGAATAGTTTCGGCGAATTTAAGGCCAACAAAGAACAGGTAGTAGCGTTTTTTTACCGGTATCTAGATTCATCTAATTTTTACCTAAATTTAAATGAGGCTGATTTCAAACCACATGAGATAAAAAATCCCTACAATGTAGAAGGAGCAAGAAAGATATTTGAGCTAGATAGCGACGGAAATATATATGTGGTTAGTATCATTTTAGGCGATTCAACTTCAAAATGTGCGAGAGATGGCGATTGCAGAATTGGGATCACCTCATTTGTTAGTCAAAGTCAGCAAACCTTGTCTACACACGTTAGCGTTCCAAGTAATACATTCATGAGTGAAGTTGTAATGACGCCATATGATGCCTTGATGTTTGTTACGGCTAATAAATCCTTGCAAATGCATACCAAGCCCAAGGCAAGCAATGAGATTGATACAAAATTATTGCAAAGTAATTTTTGGGATAACTTATTACGTAACCACTTAAAAAATAGCACTTCTCACCCAATCAATCTTAACCTCATACCTATTAAAAACAAACAGTTTTTATTGATTGAGGATGGCTTCGAAGCAACTATTGCGAACCTAACACAATTACCCTATAGCTCAACCGCTATTATTCCTAGGAAAATTAGCCAATTATTGATTGCTGACACTGATATATTGGTTCAGCCGCCGACACAAATGGCAGCAAGGGAGTTTGTAGGTTTAAATGATTATTGGATTAATGCAGATAACCAGATCGTTCTTAAATTGACTTGGTGGGCTGAGGTGGATTATCTAAATGCGATCTCACCCACCATCAAGACCATTCAAGGATTTGGCCTCCCTACATTTCGTATTAATCCCTCTGTCCCGGCCCCAGTGTTTCCAGCATTTGTTAAACATGGGGAGTTGTATTACACAGAAGATGGCAAAATTCTAAACGACCCAATCGCAAATCGCCAGTTAAGCTATAAGCATTATTTGCCTGTTGTCGCAGGAGAAAATAAAATGACATGCGATACCTATTTACGGGATTATTGGCATCAAAATCGCCAAGATCGAATGAGTGTCGCCACAATAGAGGGCTACCTAGATGCAGCCAATATGCAATATCAAGCGCTTGGGGCCTTCGCTTGTTTGATGCAAACGCGCTTACCCGGCACTGTGCCTCTTGATCTTTACTATCACGTTGGCACAAATGATAATTTTGTTACAGCGACACCTGAAGGTGTCAATGATGCCGTGTATGCTGGATATCAGCGTATCCGCACCGAAGGCTATATTTTTAAGGAAAAACACAAGGACACAATCGCATTGAAGACTTATTGGAATCCGACCCTTAAAGACAATTGGAGTGTCGTCGAAGGATATGAAGCATTTGCTGAAAGCCTTGGATACCGATTTATTCGGGTCGAAGGGTATGTTTGCCGTGCCTCTTTCGCTTCAACTTGCAATTAGGCTTTGCTTTAATATCCGCGAGAAAGACGTTCAACAATAAATAGGATGGTGAATCATGTGGAAATACTTCGCCCCGATCTTCTGGGCAATATTTTTTGGGGTCACCCAATTATGGGGGACGCCAGCTTTGCCAAGCGTTGCTCAAACGCCTGCTGATGACTTTCAGACAGTCACTGATAAAGTCGCCCATGACAAACGCGGCTTTACCTATCACTTGATTCACCAAACATCGTCTGACCAGTGGCGGCTGATTTACCAGCAAATGTTGGGTGATGTAGAGAAAAATCGTATTGTGGTTGGAGAAGGTGATTTGCAACCCACTTCCATCCCAGATTCGAAATCTAGCCCCATCTCAAATGAGTCTATGCATATTGCATCTAATGAGTCAAGTGGTGTGTGGCTGCAATACATGTATTGTTCGCCTAATTTTTGTAGTCTCCGATCTGCTAACATCTTACCGGATGGCAGTAAAATCAATAAAACAGCGGAATATAATGAACATGCTGCACAATTTTTTATTGAAAACAATGAGGATATGATTGCCTATTTGGATTTTCATATCCCGAATAGAGGGGTTGCTAGTAAAATTATTTTTTTTAGTAAAAGCGAAAACAAATTTAATGCCATAGACGTAGATTGGCCTAAAAACGCTTACAAGCAGCATGTTTTTTTTGATGCAACTGGAGATTTAAACTTTGTATTCCCCTGTAGTGAGCGTCTTTCATGTGACATAACTTTAGCCACGCTGCTTAGCTCGACCAAACAAATCACATCTACATCAATTACGGTTCCCAGTAACACCCAGATTAGCAATGTCTTGTTAACGCCAAATAATGCATTAACCTTTGTAACTGCAAACGATACATTGCGTTTGCATACAAAATCCAAAGATCAAAATACAATTAAAACCAGCACTCTAAAAAAAGATTTTTTAGCCAGTTTACTTTTTAGTTCTTTAAATCTTTCAAACGAAGATTTAAACAGCAACCTTAAGTTATTTTCAATTCAAAATCACCTCTACCTTGTTGTAAATTACGGATATCAAGCGTTCATTGCCGAGATTTCAAATGGCTCTTATCAACCGACCTCGCTTATTCCAAATCAGGTTAGCGAGTTATTATTGCGCGAAATGTCTCGTTATCATGAATTTCCTAACGGCATATACCCAAGTAGACAAGCTTCAATTCGTAGTTTTTTTGTGGATGGAGATACTACAATTATAAAAATTGATTGGTATGCGAATATACAAAAATATGGAGCAATATACAACACGGCTGTAATGAATCCCTTCACTATAAAAGCTCGCTTAATTGGGCCAAACTTGATTGATATTCCGAATCCGGGAATCCCGTCTTCTCATACATTGTATAAAACAAGCGGCTTTCTATATTATGCCAATCAAGGTGATGTTTTAGATGCCAATGCTAGTGTTATTTCTAGCAACTTGCTGAACAATATTTCGATAACAGAGCAAGAACCAAATCCCACTTATTATGTGACAAGTCCTCAAAAGCATGAAATCCGTTATCGCACCTACTTGCCATTTATTCAAGGGGATTCATGTGAAGCGGTTTTGCGTAGTTATTGGCACAAAACACGTCAAGATCAATTTAGCACAGCGACACTCACAGGTTACCTCGATGCCGTCAATAATGGATACGATCTAACTGAGGCTGGTACGCACGCACGCGCATGTGTAATTCCAACTGAAAGGCAGGGCACTGTGGCATTAGATCTTTATTACAATCTTCAAACCAATGACAACTTTCTCACGGCGACACCACAAGGCCGCCAAGACGCACTTTATGCTGGTTACAAACATATTCGCACCGAAGGGTATATTTTTGAGCAACAGCAATCCGGTCTGTTAGCACTAAAAACCTATTGGAACCCTATTTTGAAAGTCAATTGGAGTGTGGTAGAAGGCGAAGAATCCTTGGCTGAGGCAAAAGGCTATCGTTTTATCAGGGTTGAAGGGTATGTTTCTATTAACCTCCGCTAACTCCCCTCGCCCTTCACCTCACGACCCTTACCGGCCTGTTTGCTGGCCGCGCCGACATAGCCCATCTGCTGCAATTCTTCCATCAGCCGCGCAGCGCGTGGGTAGCCGATGCGCAATTTGCGCTGCAACAGCGAGGTGCTGACGCTGCCAGAGCCGCGAATGAGTTCCATCGCCTTTTCCACCAGCCCATCGTCCACCTCTTCAAGCTCGGCCCCGCCGCCGCGACCCCCGCGACCCTTGCCGCCGCTGCGGGCCAATTCAGACGCCACTTCGCTCACCATCGTCTCCCAAGGCGCGGCGTGGGCGGTCATGCTTGCGTCGTCATCTGCGCTAATTAACGCGCCCAATTCGGGCGGGGTGGCGAGTTGCGGCGACACATCGCCCATCTCATTTGCCCACCAATCCAACATGCCGTCAATTTCTTTGTCGCTCACAAAACAGCCCTGCACCCGCATCGGCGCACTGGCTTCGGGGCTAAAAAACAGCATATCGCCGCGTCCAAGCAATTGCTCAGCCCCGGTTTGGTCCAGAATCACCCGCGAATCTATAGACGAGGCCACCGCAAACGAAATACGCGCCGGAAAGTTGGCTTTAATTAGCCCGGTCAACACATCTACGCTGGGGCGCTGGGTGGCGACGACCAAATGAATGCCGGTGGCCCGCGCCATTTGCGCCAACCGACACAACGTCTTTTCGGTTTCGACCGGCGTTTGCAGCATCAAATCGGCCAATTCATCAATCAGCACCACGATGCGCGGCAACTTTTCGTGCGGAAAGGGGCGGCTTTGAGTGTCGCTCAAATTGGCGCTGGGTTTGCTGGCCCGCGCCACGCTGGCATTGAAATCGGCAATATTGCGCGAGCCAGTCATGGCAAAACGCTGATAACGCCGATCCATTTCGCGCGTGACCCAGCGCAGCACCGCCGGAATGCGGCTAATATCGCTCTCTGGCTTGCCCAACACATGCGGCAGGCTGGCAAAACGGGTCAACTCCACCCGCTTTGGGTCAATCAGCACCAATTTCAAGTCTTCGGGCCGATTGTTGATCGCCAAGCAGGTGATGAGCGCTGACATACACACGCTTTTGCCCGAACCAGTTGTGCCCGCAATCAGCACATGCGGCATTCGCCCCAGATCGGCGGCGATATTTATACCGGCCACATCTTGCCCCAGCGCCACGCACAACGGTGCGTCAATTTTTTGAAAAGCCTCGCTTTCCATCACCTCACGCAGGTTGACAGTGCTGATGCTGGGGTTTGGCACTTCGATGCCGACCAAATGCTTGCCGGGGATGGGCGCTTCGATGCGCAGCGACGGGGCCGACAGCGCCAAGGCGAGGTCGTTGTGCAGGGCGGCAATTTGCCCCACCCGAATTTTTTGCTGGCGCAATTCGCCATTTGGCCCCACCCGTTCCAGATAGCCCGGCTCGACACCAAATTGGGTCACGGCTGGGCCACGTCGTTTCTCTAGCACTGTGCCAATTAAGCCAAAATGCTGCAAGGTTTGCTCGATCATTTGCGCTTGTTGGTCAATGTCGGCGCTGTTGGTTTTGTTGGTTTTGCTCACACTC
>JAHBAL020000359.1 GCA_018500105.2 Anaerolineae bacterium | reverse complement strand
GACTCACAGCCAGTGTTGACACCTTTTTTGAAGGCCAAGAACGCGCTGGTTCCTCGGCCAATCCGCATTTATTGCGCTGGCTGCGCGGCATGACCGACGAGTATCGGCATCTCAATATCATCAATTATGAGATGGAGGCCGGCATGTTGTTCAAAATGGGCAATGTTTACGGCTTCAATGCCGGTTGCATTTGCGGCGTGGTGGCCCAGCGCACCAGCGGCGAAAATGTCGTGACCGAAGCCAAAGTCATCGCCGTTGAAAATGCCATTGCGGCAGCGGTGAAAACAGCCGAAAACTATGAGTGACGAGTAATGAGTAATGAGTAACGAGTAATAAGTAACGAGTAAGTAAATTGACAACAATCATGATTGCTTATTCGTTGCTTATGATTCATCATTCAGCACTCATTACTCATTACTCGTTACTCATTACTCATTCATAATTCATCTTTCCCCTTTCATTCTTCGCATTTGGATCACCTGCGCCATAATGCTAATGGCGATTTCTTCGGGTGTTTCGGCGGCGATTTCGAGGCCGATGGGGGCGCTGATACGCGCGAGGTCGGTATTAGACACGCCCTTCTCGCGTAAGGCTTTGGCGGCAGTTAGCCAGCGGCGTTGGCTGCCAATCACCCCGATATAGGTAACATCAGATTTGAGCAGCGCGGGCAAAATACCAACGTCAATCGGATAGCCGCGCGTGAGCATGGCGATATAGGTTTGCGGCGTTAAGGCAAGTTGCGCCAGGGCCGCATCGAGTGGGCCGGGCAAATACACATCTGCCCCCGGACATTGTTCTGGCGTGCAAAGTTCGGCGCGATCATCGAGCACCGCCACGCGAAAACCGGCCCATTTCGCCAAATGCACCACCGCCCGCCCAACGTGCCCGGCCCCCACAATGACTAACGTCGGCGTCGTCAACATCGGCTCAATAAATACTTCGGCCTCGCCACCACACACGCCGGGGTCCCCACTGCTTGGGTCGGCCAATTGGTATTTTCCGGTGCGAACTTCGCCATCCCGAATACATTGTTGGGCCAGCTTAATCACGCGGCTTTCCATTTCGCCACCGCCAATCGTGCCAGCAATCAGTTGCCCCTCGGCCCCGACCAACATTTTTGACCCCGCCCGACGCGGCACCGACCCGCTGGTGCGAATCACCGTGCATAACGCCGTCGGCGTCTGCCGAGCATTATAGTCGGCGACAATTTGCATGATATCCATAGCGATGTTTTTGTCTAAAAGTTAAAATACACCATGCCAATCTCACGATTCCCTTTTCCTTACGGGAAAAGGGGAGCGTGAGGTTGGCACAAACCTGTTTTACCATTCATTCCAACGCTTCTGCTTCTAACGACACGCGCACAAATACTTTTTTGCCATCGGCATCAATGAAATAGGCATTTTGAAAATCGCCATGCGTGTAGGCCCGCAGCCGATTGAGAAAATCGCCAAACCGACCTTGCTCATCAAGGTCAATGTGCTTTAGCCGGTCAAAATCCTTCTTAAAATTGAGATTACCCTCGATGACCGGACGAGTGCTTTGATAATTGCCCGCCCGAATATCGGCAAAATGCTGCAACACTAGCTCGCGCTCAAGCTGCATAATTTTGGCGTAGGCCGTGCCCGAGGTATCCCACGATTCGATTTTGTATTCTTGTTGCACAATAATTGCGCCGTGATCGAGATGCTCGTCAATTTCATGAATCGTCACCCCCGCCTTGAGACCATTCATGATCGAAAACACTTGCGGGAACCAGCCGCGATTGTAAGGGTTATAGCCCGGATGCACATTGATGCAACGCACCCGTTGAATGAGCGCGGCGGGAAATAATTGTTTGCAATGAATCGAGATTACGAGATGGTAACGTTGCACAATCTCATCCACTTGCGTTTTCACATTTAGGCGCGGCACATCGCCGAGCGGGCCTTTTGGGGATTGACACACCTCGATCTCGCCGTGTATGGCGTTCAACTCACGCGCCAAGGCCAGCGCATACGCATTGTCGGTCAAAATAAGCGTTTTCATCATCAACGCGAGCAGTATATACTAGGCGCAACATGAATTTAACAATCAACGCTGGGCCATTTACCTTTAAGGCCCGTATGGAATGGGACACCGCGCCGCTAACATGTGCGGCATTTGCCAAAGTGCTGCCGTTTCACAGCAAACTCATCCAAGCCCGCTGGAGCGGCGAATCGGCATGGATCCCATTGGGCGATTACAAATTGGGCGTCGGCTTCGAAAATCACACCAGCCATCCCGCCCCCGGCGATATTTTGTTTTATCCGGGCGGGTACAGCGAAACCGAAATTCTGTTCCCTTACGGGGCGACCTGTTTTGCCAGCAAAATGGGGCAATTGGCCGGCAACCATTTCCTCACCATCATCGAGGGCCGCGAGAATTTATCGGCACTTGGCAAGCTGGTGCTGTGGCACGGGGCGCAAGAAATCGTATTTTTGGCAGAAAATTAGGGGATTAATGCGCAAAGGAATCTATCAGGCCGCGACAAACGGATATGTGGATGCCGACGAGTTGTGGCAATTTGTCAAGCACGATGATGGCTCGATTCAAATTGACAATGAGACAACACGCATCAAACCCTTTGCCGAGCCGCGCAGCGACTCGATCACAGTGATGCTCGACGCCGATTTGCGGCTGCAATTGTTCACCGCACACGGGTTGTATGGTCACCGCGAATGCCGCATCAATTGGGTGGACGATACCGCATTCACGTGCTGGCAATACAAATTCGATACCCGCCGCCGCGAATTTGCTTGGCGTGATGACCTTGAGATCAGCTACCGCTCACCCTTGCTCAATATGATCACGGTGTGGCGCAGCCGTTTGCAGCCCGGCCAATCGCGCACATTCAACGTATTGCGGCTCGATGATGTATCTTTTCGGCCAGTGTGGGCACAACAAACCTACACCCGGCTTGAAGATGTAATGCGCGACACCGAATTTGGCCGCCAAATGCTAACCCATTACCGCATCGTTTCGCCCGACGCACCCACCAGCGACTTTTGGTGCGATACCGAAGGCGTATTGTTCAGCCTTCAATCGAGCCAAGGGCTAGAATTTAAGCTAACGGCAGTGAATTTTTAGCCCAACCTCGCCCGTTTTCGAGTATAATTACTGCCGCTCAGTTGCGGTGATGTAGCTCAGTGGTAGAGCAGGGGACTCATAAGCCCTTGGTCGCGTGTTCGACTCACGCCATCACCATCCAAAAAGCCCTCCACAATCGCAATGGAGGGCTTTTTTAGTTGGCGAGCATTAACAGGGCAGCATGTCGCAACCCGATCTCGCTCAATTTCCATCTGCCGGCCCCAACATCATCCCGCCCGCAACCCCGTATAATTGGCCTCGTTTTCTGCCCAAGATGGCAGCAAAAGACAGGCAAAGAGTAGGCGCACTATCATGAAGTTAAGTAACGAGATTCGTAGCACATTCCTAAATTATTTCGGACGCAACGGCCACGAAATTGTGGCGTCGTCGTCACTTGTTCCACACGGCGACAAAAGCATTTTGTTTACCAACGCCGGTATGAACCAATTCAAAAACGCCTTTTTGGGGCTAGAAAAGCGTTCATATGTGCGGGCAGCTACGGCTCAAAAGGTAATGCGCGTGAGCGGCAAACACAACGACCTCGAAAACGTCGGCCCCAGCAAACGCCATCACACCTTTTTCGAAATGCTGGGCAATTTTTCCTTCGGCGATTATTTCAAGCCCGACGCCATGCGTTTTGCGCTCGAACTGCTTGAAGGCGAATATGGGCTTGAGCGCGAACGCATGTGGTTTACCATCTACAAAAACGATGACGAAGCCGAGGCGCTGTGGCAAAAAGTCGGCATTAAACCGTCGCGCATCTTGCGTTTCGGCGAAAAAGACAATTTCTGGTCAATGGGGCCAACTGGGCCATGCGGCCCAAACTCCGAGATCCATTACTTTATGGGCAAAGGGGTTGACAACGATGCCAAGTGGGTGAACAACGACGACGACCTCAACGAGACCACGGTCGAAATTTGGAACTTGGTGTTCATGCAATTTAACCGCACCGAAGACGGCGTATTGCACCCATTGCCCCAAACCGGCGTAGACACCGGCATGGGTTTCGAGCGGCTGTGTCGCCTATTGCAAGGCGGCGAAAACAACTATGACAGTGACTTGTTCACCGACATTATGCTGCACACCCAAGCGTTGGCGGGCCAAACCGATGCCCAACGCCGCGATAATTATGTGCCCTACCGCGTCATCGCCGACCATGTGCGGGCCGCGTCTTTCCTCATTGGGGATGGCGTTTTGCCCGGCAATGTTGGCCGCAACTATATTTTGCGCATGATTATGCGCCGCGCCATGCGCTACGGCCAAAAGCTCGGCCTGAATGATCCCTTCCTCTATAAAGTCAGCGAAACCGTCATCGCCAAAATGGGCGACTATTACGGTGATTTGCGCACCCGCCGCGATCACATCCTCAGCACCATTCACGGCGAAGAAGAGCGTTTTGCACGCGCCCTCGACACCGGCTTGACGAAGCTGGACGAGGTGATTGACGGATTAAAGACAAAAGATCAGGGGTTAGCAATCGCCAATCCACAATCCTTAGTCCTTCCCGGCCCAGATGCCTTTCGTCTGTATGAAAGCTATGGGTTGCCGCTCGAAATTACGCGCGATGTGGCGCGTGAGCGCGGCTTTGAAATTGACGAGGCCGGTTATGTCGCTGCCCGCGAAGCCTCGAAAGAAGTGGCGCGTAAGGCATCATCGGGCAAGTTCGTCGGCAATTTCGATACCGCTCGCGCCTACGCCGAAACCTTCGAGACACTCAAATCTACCGGCAAATTGCCCGAAAGCGGCGTGACGCACAACCCTTATGATGCGTTGACCGTCTCAACGACGGTGGTTGGCATTCTGCGTGACGGCGAAGCCACCGCGACGGCAGTCGTGGGTGAAAAGGTAGATGTGATCTTGGCGGCTTCGCCATTTTATGCCGACAGCGGTGGTCAGGTCAGCGACACTGGCGAAATTCACAGCACAGCCGGCACATGGCAGCTCAAAGTGATCGGCGTGAGCAAGCCCGTCGCAGGCTTGATTGTGCATGAATGTGAGGTATTGGCGGGTGAGCCGTGTGTGGATGACGCCTGCAATGCCCAAGTTGAGGTGCTGCGCCGAGGCCACATTGCCCGCAACCACACCGCCACCCACTTGCTGCAAAGCGCCTTGCGCAGTATTTTGGGCACGCATGTGCAACAACAAGGCTCGGCGGTATCGCCCGACCGCTTGCGCTTCGACTTTTCGCACCCCACTGGGCTTACAGCCGATGAGCTTGAGGCTGTCGGCGACATGCTCAACGACTCAATTTATGTCAATATGCCCGTGTCGTGGGGCCAAGAAAATTACAAAGACGCGATTGCCAGCGGCGCAATGGCCTTTTTCAGCGACAAATATGGCGATGTGGTGCGAGTGGTGCGCATCGGCCAGATCGGCGAGCCGTCGTTTAGCGCCGAGTTGTGCGGTGGCACACATGTCTCGCGCACGGGCGACATCGGCGGGGCGTTGATCGTGAGCGAAGGCGCGGTGGCGGCAGGGATTCGCCGCATCGAAGTGGTGACCGGGCACGGCGTGGTAGATTTGGCCCGCAAGCAAACGGCGCAATTGGCGCAGGTGGCGCAGGCTTTGCGTGCGCCGGTAGATCAGACCGTTGAGGCGGTGCGCAAGCTGAGCAGCCAACTGAGCGAAACGCAAAAGGCGCTGGAAAAAGCCCAGCGTGAATTGGCACGAGCGCATTTTGAAGCCGCGCTCGCCAACGTCATGCAAGTCAATGGCGTCAATGTGCTCTCGGCCCGTGTCAGCGCCGAAAATGCAGATTTGCTGCGCGAAATGAGCGAATGGTTTGGCAAAAAATATGCCAGCGGCGTTTGTGTGCTCGGTGCAGTGGTCGCAGACAAGGCCGCCTTAGTCGTTGGCGTTTCGCCCGATCTCAACAAACGCGGACTAGATGCGGGCAAACTCATCCGCGAAATCGCGGCGGTGGTGGACGGTCGCGGCGGTGGCAAACCCACCTTGGCGCAAGCCGCTGGCAAAGATGTGAGCAAACTCGACGCGGCGCTGGCGCTTACAGCCGGTTTGGTTGGGAAAATGACGGCATGACGTTAGCGTAAATCCTTTCAAACAACCTCGAAAAACACCAGCGCCCGCCGTGTGAATCCACTTCACGCGGCGGGCGCTGACATTTTCTGGTTAGCCCTTCACGCCGCCAAGCGTGAGGCCGCCCACAATTTGCTTTTGGAAGAGCATATAGACCACTGCCACCGGAAACGCCATAACCATCGAATAGGCCGCAAAGCGATTCCAAGGAATGTTGGCCGCATATTGCCCGACGATGTTCCACAGTGTCATACTGAGGGTATATGTCTCAGGTTCGGTGAGAAACATCCACGAGATGTAGAACTCGGCCCAGTTGCCCATGAAGCTAAGGAAAAACGTAATCGCCAGCACTGGCGCGGCCAATGGCAACACGATGCGGAAAAAGGTTTGGTTAAATGAGGCCCCGTCAATGCGGGCCGCCTCTTCCAATTCTTTGGGCACGGTATCGAGATAGCCTTTCAAATTCCACACCGCAAATGGCAATGACCCTGACAACATGGCAATGCCAACGCCCAATAACGAGGTGCGCAAATTAAATTCGTCGGTTTTGCCATAATTTGCATAGGCCGTTTGTGCCATCATGACCGCCACAAACAACCCGACGACTAAGGTTAAGATCGCGCCAGTGCCAGCTTCATTATCGCGGTAACGACTGATAAACCATGACAGCGTAAATGCAAAACACGCCAGCGCCAATGCTGCGGTTGTCGCCACATACAGCGTATTATTGATTCGCAAGCCGTTAAACAACACAAATAATGGCACTAGAATTGCTACGCCCGGAATCAAGCGCAAGGCAATGACCAAGATCATGAGAAATTCGCGCCCGGCAAAACGAAAGCGCGAAAACGCATAGGCCGCAAATACCGAGATAAACAGCGACGCGCCTGCCACCCCTGCCGATAACAACGTGCTGTTAAAGGCCAATTGCCAGAATGTGGCCGGGTTGGCGGTCGGGCGGTCGAGCACAGCCGAATAGCTGGCTAAAGTAGGCGTTGACGGGAAAATCACCAACTGCGTCGGGCGACGCGGATCTGGGTTTACCGACATGCCGAAGACGTAGAGAATGGGGAAAATGACCGAGAAGGCGATGAGCAGCAAAATCACCTGTGTGATGAGTTGCTCGCGCATTTTCATGGCATTGGGATCTTTTGTAGATTTAAACATGGCGAATAATCAACGAGAGAATTGCAACCTCTAAACGTCTGCGGCCTCAGTTGCCTTCAACATACGATTGGTGATGATGAACAAAATAATCGAGACCACAAAAATGATCATCGAAAATGCTGCCCCCACGCCATAAAGACGTTGTTCATTAACCAAACGATACAGCACCGACACAAGGATTTCGGTTTGATAAAACGGTTGCCCTTGGGTTAGAAAATACGAAATATCGAGCAAGTTAAACGTCCAAGAGAAGCTGAGGATCGCGGCTGGCACAACGGCAGGTTTTAGAAGCGGCAAGGTAATGTTGAAGAATTTACGCACACCGCTTGCGCCATCCATCGCAGCGGCCTCATACAGCTCTTTGGGGATGGATTGCAATGCTGCTGTTGCCACCACGACCACCCAAGGCCAACCACGCCAAAAGTTGCTAATCAACATTGCAAAATAAGTCGTTGGCATGGGGAACAAAATGGGTTGCCCAGCAATGCTTAATTCGGGGAAAAGCCACGCCAAAGGCGCCGAGACACTGCCAAGCCAATCTATTTGAAAAGTTTCGGGGCTAAAGCCGAACACACCGCCGATAGACATCAGTGCCAAATTGATAGCGCCGTTTTCACGGTCAAACATGTTGCGCCAAACGGTGTTTACCACAATCGAAGGCATAGTCATGGGCAAAATAAATAATACCCGATAGAATTTTTTAAACCATAGTCCTTCGGCATTCAGCAATACGGCAATGACAATACCCGCAACGGTGGTGGTAAACACACTGGAAACCGCCCACCACAAATTAAAAAAGAGGGTGCGCCAAAAATAAAAGCCTGCAATTTTAATAACGGCTTGATCAGCCGCCAAAATACCGCGATAATTTTCCAAGCCAACATTTTTGGGGGGATTGATGAATGCCATAAATTTCTCAGGATCCATCCGTAAATTGCTCAACGAAAAGTCGGTAAACGACATCCAAACCTGAAAAAGCACAGGCATGAACGTCAGCACCAGCATAAAGGCAATGGTCGGGGTGACAAAAATATAAGGCCACAACCCAGCTTTATCCGAGCTACCGCTACCGCTCATAATACGCGACACCCGCGAAGAAAATGTTGCCATAACTACCTAACTCATCCTAAACTTTCGCCGGTTTTCTTTGCATTGGACATATGAACAAATCGCCCGCCCCATTTCTGTTCGGAAATGAGGCGGGCGATTGACACATTCACACCAATTTATTTGCCGTTGGCCTTCTTCATGCCTTCAAATGCCTTGGTGACGGCGGCCTTTGGATCATCACCCTTCTTCAACACTTCATCGTAAGTGCCGCAGAAGTTGCCCCAATAGCCATTCAATTCCTTCACTTGTGGGCGGTTGTAACCAGCAGCGGCGGCGGCTTGGAAGTTCTTCACAGCGCCGTCGGCGATTTCAACGTCGGTGCGCACGGGAACCCAACCGGCCACATCCATGAACAACTTCTGGCTGTCCTTGTTGGTCAAGAACAAAGCGGCGTCCACAGCGGCGGCGGCCTTCTTGCTGTTCACGTTGACATAGAAGCCGTCAACACCGGTCAATGGGGCGGCTGCACCCTTGGGGCCGGCAGGAATGGGCACAACACCCAACTTGGCGCCCAAATCCTTGCGATAGTCACCCAACACCCAAGGCCCGTTGATGATCATGTCAACTTTGCCTTCGCGGAACGAGGCATCGGCCTTGCCACCATCATCGAAGAAATTGGCGGCGCCAGTGGCAGCCTTCAAATCCTTCAAATAGGCAAACGCGGCGGTCACGCCTTCGGCCTTGTCGGCGGCGCTGGTGTAATCGGGGTTGAAAATGGCCCCACCGAACGCATTGTAGAAACCAAAGTTGTGGTAGCAGTTCGGGTTAATACCAATCTTGGCCCCACCCTTCACGGCGGCCAACAACGCATCGGTGGTCTTGGGGGCTTCCTTCACCTTGTCCATGTTGTAATACAACGCCACTGCCTTGAAAGTGGCTGGCACGGCCCATTGCTTGCCGCCCACGGTGTGGGCCTTCACTGCGGCTGGGCTAACGCCATCCAACTTGCCCTTGAGCAAGTCATCGAGCGGTTGCAACAACTTGGCGCTCACTTGGTTACCCAATTCATCGTCTGGAGCAATGAACATGTCTGGGCCACCACCGGCGGCAACTTCGGTCTCGAATTTCTTGTAAATTTGGTCAAATGGGATTTGCACGACCTTGAGCTTGATTTCAGGCTTGATTTGAGCCATGAATGCAGCCGCGCTGCTCATCGCCTTCTCTTCGGCGCTGCCAGTGCCAAATGCGTGCCACATGGTCACTTCGGTCACAGGCTTGGCAGTTGGGGCTACCACTTTTTCAACAATCTTCTCAACTGGCTTCTCAACGACCTTCTCGACAATCTTCTCGACTGGCTTCTCAACAATCTTCTCGACCACTTGTGGCGTGGGGGCAGCACAAGCGGCGAGGACGATGCTCGTTGCGGCTAGCAACGAAAGTGTAGAAATATTTTTATTCATGTTTCTTTCTCTCTTTTTGTTTAAACCTTGCGGCAATTCGTAATTAGGGCGCGTTTGCCACAAAGCGTTCACACTAGGTTGTTGTCCCGCGCAACACCAAATGCGTGGGCAAACGCACTTGTTTGGCGCGAACGTCGGTAATGCGCTCGGCGGCAGCTTCCCATTCCCCGATCAACAATTCCAGCGCCACCCGCCCTTTCTCAAAAATGGGCTGATGCACGGTTGACAAACGGGGCTGGATCAAATTCGCCAGCAATGAATCGTCATAACCGATCACTTCTAAATCTTGGGGCACGCGCAAGCCGCGCCGAATGGCGGCCTGAATCGCCCCAATCGCGATGGCATCGGCGGCCCCCAACAAAGCAGTCGGGCGCAAGCCTTGCTCATAAGCGGCGTCAAAATTTTGCTCACCGCCCAACATCGAGCTAACAGACGGGCGCACCCATTCGTGCCGCCATGCGACCCCGGCTTCATCATAAGCACGGCGGTAGCCATGCATCCGGCGCATTGCCACGCCATGCACTTGTTCATCGGCATGACCAAACGCCGTATCCAACATCAAAATCAAAATATCGCGGTGACCTTTTTGAATGAGATATTTGGCAGCTTCATACGCGCCACTTTCATCATCAATATTGACCGATGGGGCACGGGTGGCGTCGCCATCTACCAACACATATTGAATACCGCGTTTGCGCAACAGCGACACTTCATGATGCGCCTCGTTGTAACCCACAATGATGTAACCATCTACCGGCGACCGCGCAATAGCTTGGTCGAGCGAGCCGTTCATCGGCGAAAGCGTCATTAAGCTCAGCGCTTGCTCGTCACACATGCTGCTGATGCCCTGCAAAAAGGTGTGGAAATACGGGTTTGCCAGCACAGTCGAAAGCGGCTGCGGCAATAACACGCCGATAATGCCAGAACGTTGCGCGATGAGTGCTCGCGCCATCGGATTGGGCATATAACCCATCTCGACGGCGATCATGCGAATCCGGCTGACGGTTTCGCGGCTGAGCTGCTCAGGTTTGTTAAACGCAAACGAAACAGCGGTCGGTGATACCCCTGCTTTCTGAGCGACATCTGCAATGTTAATCCGTTTCACGTGTCAAAATACAGCTTTACTGCATCAAATTAGCCTTAACCGATTTACTAAATTGGTTTACTAAAGGCATTTAGATTATAACTATATTTTAAACAATTTGGGACTTTAGTCGGAAAATTTAAGGTAGCGTGGAGGAAGAGTCAAGAGTCAAGAACCAAGAGCCAAGAGTCAAGAGTGAAGAATCAAGAGCCAAAAATTAGAGATCCGGATTAGGGGTTAGGATAGAGGTTGGCCTGCTTAGCGATTTTGACGCAGTCCCATTTTTACTTAAGATTTATATCAACCGCTTAATCAAGCTGGAATAACTCAAGTTACATAAATTGCCACGTCACCCCGAAGCGCAGCGAGGGGTCTATGCGGAAAATCGGCACGATGATTAAGTTTATGCAAAGCTTCCTCCTCGTAGTTTACCCTGAGCTTGTTGAAGGGTCAGAATGACGCGCAAAACATGTGCAGTAAAAATCCATTTTGATTGAGACGTTGGCACGATACCGATCGCTTAATCAAAGTGGACGAGGTTGTAGGGGTAAGGCATTCGCCAAGGCATCGCCCCCAAGCGTAAATCGCTCAATGGGATAGGCGAATGCCGACGGCATTCGCCTATCCGATGCGCGAGCCAAGTAACGCCACAGCAAGGTAGGGCAAGGCATTTGCTGGCTTTAACGGGTTGACGATTTGTGAAATGCAAATACCTTGCCCCTACATCAAAATTCCTTCTTGATCGTGAGGTTGGTATTAGCCCTCAGCACTCAGTTCTTCCCTTCTAATCTTCCGGCTGAGGTTGTGGAGGGCCGCCGACGAGCACCTCGCGGAACTGCGAGCCGGGGGTTTGTGGGCCAACGATGCCCTTCTCTTCCATGTCTTCGATTAGGCGGGCGGCGCGGGTGTAGCCGATGCGCAAGCGGCGTTGCAGCAACGAAATCGAGGCTTTGCCTTGCAATTTTACGGTCTCAACTGCCTCATCAAACAAGCCGTCACTTGCGCCGCTGCCACTGCCGCCGCTCAGCACCATCGTGCCAGTTTCGCCCATCTCTTTGCTGCCCGATTGCGGCGGCAATTCCCATGGCGGGATGTCATTGACCGGCGGGGCATAGCTGCTGGCGGTGGGCATTTGCCGCGCCGTTGATGATGGCGTTACCGACGGCGACGATGGCACAGCGCGATTGAGATTGGGCGGGGGCGGGGCTGCCGTGCCCGTCACCGACGACATCGGCAACGGCATTTGGGTGGCAACCAGTGTATCGGATGGATGGGATGGGTCAACCAGTTGACCGCGCCAATGTCGCACCACGCGATTAATTTCTTTGTCAGACAAAAAGCAGCCCTGCGAGCGCTGGGGCTGCGGCTGATCGGGCTTCAGCACCAACATATCGCCGCGCCCCAGCAATTTTTCAGCGCCCGGCGAATCGAGGATAACCCGCGAGTCAATGGCGCTCGCCACAGTGAACGCGATACGCGCCGGAAAGTTGGCCTTAATTAGACCCGTCACCACGTCTACACTGGGGCGTTGGGTTGCCAAAATCAAGTGAATGCCAGTCGCCCGCGCCATTTGCGCCAAACGCACAATCAGCTTTTCGGTCTCGTCGGGGGCCAACATCATCAAATCGGCCAATTCATCAATCACCGCCACGATGTAAGACATTTTCTTGAGGTCAGATGTGTCAACATCGGATGGCGCGGCTGGGGCTTTGCTCGATGACACGGCACGTTCATGCGTGACGGCTTTGTCGTTAAAGTCAACAATATTGCGTGAGCCATGCTTGGCAAAAATGCGATATCGCCGTTCCATCTCGCTTACCAGCCACTTCAGCACCGAGGTCACTTGCTCCACATCCACCACCACCGGTGAGATCAAATGCGGGATGCCGTTGTAACCGGTCAACTCAACCCGCTTCGGGTCAACCATAAGCAATTTCACGGCTTCGGGCGAATTGTTGATGAGCAGCGCCACAATGATGGCGTTAACGCACACGCTTTTGCCCGAACCTGTCGTGCCTGCGATGAGCAAATGCGGCATCGTGGTGAGGTCGGCGATGACGGCGTGGCCGCTCACATCTTGCCCAAGCCCCAACGCCAAGCGCGTCTTTTGCTTCAGGCGACCATATTCGTCCGATTCCATCACATCGCGCAATGACACCAGCGCCGTCTCGCCATTTGGCACTTCGATACCGACATAGCTCGTGCCCGGCACGGGCGCTTGCACGCGAATGCGCGGTGCAGCCAAAGCCAGCGCCAAATCGTCGGCCAAGCCTGCAATGCGCCCCACTTTCACC
Source organism: Anaerolineae bacterium (assembly GCA_018500105.2). Classification (GTDB taxonomy): domain Bacteria; phylum Chloroflexota; class Anaerolineae; order J036; family Brachytrichaceae; genus AQU-03. Next base: position 1,324 of record JAHBAL020000359.1, on the reverse strand, counting down.
TTCATTTGCTTGCCGTTTTTCATCTCGACAAAGCCCGGCTCAACGCCGTATTGGGTAATAGTAGGGCCACGATTGATCTCGACCACCTTGGCTGGCACGCCGAATGATGACAAGGTGTCTTCAATTAATTTAGCGCGGGCACGAATATCGGTTTCGGACAATGTGACATCTTTGCCGACATCTAACACCTTTTCGATATCTGGCAACACCCATTCACGTGGGGGCGCTGTCACCGGATTCGGCTGGCGAATCTCGGTGGTATTTTGGGATGGGGCTTTGCCAGTTGGGGCGCTGCGTTGAGGCGCAGATGCTGGCGCAGCATTTGCCGCCGCTGCTGGGCGCGGCGACGAATCGCCGCCAATGACTCGCGCCGGTGGCAAACCTTTGGTATTGGCAGATGACACTTGCGTCGCGCCGCTGGCTTTGGGCTGCGGCGGCAACCGCTGGGGCGCTGGGCGTGGTTCAGCCGGTGGCGGGGCTGGCATGACCGGAACTTGCGCCATGTTTGGGTCATCATCTTCAACAAAGCGTCGGGTTTGCTGGCGTGGAGGCGGGTTGTTGATGATCAAATCGTCGTCATCGTCCAACCGTTCACCCGTCACCGGGTCGTAGCGCGGCACAATAACGCGGTCGGGCGGTTGCCCACCCTGCCCCGGTCTGCGGTCATGAATCGGCGGCAAATTGGGATCACCGATATTGCCACTGGTGATGACCTTGCGGGTGTCGTGATTGGCATCGCCAACAACACGTGGCCCACTCAACGCCTGTTTAATATTCCAAATCAAAATCGCCACTGACTTGGTAGAAATAAGCGCAACCGCCAAAATATAGCCAATAAATAAAGCCACAATGGCGCCGATATCACCAAAATAGCGCAAAAAGTCGAGGATATAAAACCCAACCAATCCGCCGCCCAAGCTGTGGCTGGCAAGCAACCAGCCGTTCAAGCCGGTCCACCATTCTTCAGCAATCTGGCATGTGCCGAGAATGGCGCTATAGCCCAAGAACATGCCGACCAATTGGCTGGGTTGCGGCGCGGGCACTTTGTCGCCAAAGCGATGGGCTAATAAATATAGCCCAATAATGCCCAACACCACCGGCCAAATGAGCATGGCGCGGCCAAACAAGCCGTCTAAAAAGACAATCCAGTATTTCGTAAGGGTGCTTTGCCCACCCGGTGATAGTTTGATTAGGATGGTTGCAATGCCTGCGCCGACCAAAACCAAGCCCAGCAAATCGAGCCGCTGATCATTGGTGAGCAGCGGTTTACTTGCTTTAGGTGGTGCAGGCGGTGGCGGCGCAGGGGCGGGCGGGGGTGGGGCGG
>JAHBAL020000249.1 GCA_018500105.2 Anaerolineae bacterium | reverse complement strand
AGATGTGTATAAGAGACAGCACGGAAGGCATGGTCGAACGCACGATTGAGGTGCCGATTACGGTGGCGGGGAATTACAATGTGCAGGTGTTTTATGTTAATCGAACCGGGCGTGGGCGTATCAAATTCGATTGGCAATTTGTGCCGCCACCGGCGACGGCAACCCCAACCCCAACCCTGACCCCATTACCCACCAATACCGGCGTGCCCAGCCCAACCGCGACCAGCACCGCCACTCCGCGCAATACAAACACGCCAACGCCGTCACCCACCGCCACCCGCACCTCAATTTCGCCAACAAATGCGCCTTTAACCACGCCCACACGCGCACTCTCTGGCGGCGACGCCATTATTGACTTGTTGCGCCCCAAAACCGCCACCCCGACCGCAACTGCCACGCCCAAACCGTGAGGGCGCGGCCAAAACGACCGTTATTTTGGCATTTCTGTGGTTTACGCGCTTAGGATATAACACATAAAATCATCAACACCCCACCTATATCTCAGGGTACATTAATCATAATTGGGTATTCTTCGGGCAAGTATTCGGAGCCATGCTAAGCACAAATGGACACACCTTCGGTACGGTCTCACAGGAAATGATGTCAAACGGTAACGTTCAAGGGTCTGTTCCCTTTTTAGGGGTTGAGCTAGATAATGAGCCTATTCCAGCCAACGAAACAGAGACCCAACCCATTATAGTTAAGCGCGTGATTATCGGTAGCCCCGCCGCCAAGGCCGGGTTGCTGGCAGGTGATGTAATTCACAGCATTGGTCGCACGCAATTACCAAACCGCGATGCGTTGATGGGCATGATAGCCAGCCAACGCCCCGGCAAAACCATTGCGATCAAAGTATTGCGCAATAATCGGCAGCTTCGCGTTAAGATTACGCTTGGCGAACGTCAGTTGCCCGCATTAAAGTTTAGACCGATAGAGCACTCTTAGCCGTTCAGGCTGAGCGTTTGTGCGCTGTTGCCGAAATTAATCTGGCTTGGGTATGAGTAGCGTAAAATCTGACTCATGCTCAAGCCATATTCGTTTAGTTTGACCTTGCTATATCCCCAAAACCTGACTGTCATCATCGTTGCGTTGCTTGCTATTTTGGTAGATCAAGGCTCGAAACGGATGGTTGAAGCGCTCATGCCGCTCGGCAGTTCAGCCTATCCCATCCCGTTTACGGTTCCGTATTTTATTTTTACCCACACTCAAAATACGGGCGCGGCGTTTAGCATGTTTCAAGACGGCGGCATGTTGTTTTTCTTGGTTGGCGCGATTGTTTGCGGGGCAATTTTGTATTATTTACCCAAATTGCCTTTGGAGGATTGGCAAACTCGGCTGGCCCTTGGCTTGCAAATGGGGGGCATCATCGGCAATTTGGTTGACCGCGCTCGCCAAGGTTACGTGACTGATTTCTTTCACTTCCAAATTCCAGAAATCGGCTTCAACTTCGCTGTTTTCAATGTCGCCGATAGCTTTATTTTTATCGGCGTGGTGTTGCTCATTGTGATCAGTTTTTGGCGTGAGCGTAACAATGCCTGAGCCATATAGCTTTGCCGACCTGTCTTTGCGAATTTTTTGCAGTCTAATCGCCAGCTCATTGATTGGGCTGGAGCGTGAAAGTCACGGGCGGGCGGCTGGGCTACGCACGCTGATGCTCGTGGGCATTGCAGCCTGTATCGCCATGATCTTGTCTGAGCATTTTTATGTCGAATCGTTGTTGCAAAGCCAAGGCGTGCCTATGCCCCGACCTGACCCAGCGCGTTTGGCAGCGGGTATCTTGAGCGGCATCGGGTTTATTGGCGCGGGCAGCATTATCCGCAATGGCAACCGTGTGCAAGGCGTAACAACTGCCGCCACGCTGTGGATGACCACCATTTTAGGCTTAACGTTTGGCAACGGCCAATATTTGCTCGGAATGATGGGGCTGGGTGTTACCTTGGTGGCGCTCTATATCGTGCCTCGTTTCGAGAGTCGGGTTAAAAATGATTTTTATGCCATCCTCACCGTCAAATTAGACCTCGACGGTGCAAGCGATAGCGACATCAAGGCCAAAATTGAAGCCGAAGGTGTGCGCGTCAAGCGCATCGAAATCAATTATGACTTACAGCATCGCCGAAAAACCTTGGCTTGCGAATTAAAATTTAAGAAATCTGGCGTGTTTGCCCTCTCCCAACGCATCATCCAATCCATCCTTGCTTGTCCGGGCGTCTTGCAAGTTGAGTGGAAGGCGTAACTGCGACCGCACCAAATAGGCTGTAAAATCGCAAGCCATAAATATGCTCGCACGTTTGCATCGCGCCCCAAATCGGCTTCGCCGTCTCGTGTTATCTGACGCACCTGCCTATTTCAGCAGCCGCCTTACCTCACCCAAAAACCCAAATCGCCTCATCATTTTAGATAATATCTTCCCAAACGAATATTCAGGGTTTCGGGTTGCCGAGTTTCATACCTATTTTGATCGGCTCGAAGACACAAAAGTCTATTCGACTGGCGCGGCATTGTTTGTGGCAGGCGATAATCGTGGCCTCGATCAAGTCATTCACAATTATGAGCAGCGTTTTCCAAACTATCGCGGGCAAGTGCAAGCCTTCAACCCATACCGGCGCTTGCAAGGTGGCTTGGCTTATTCGATGTTTTTGGATCAAGTGATGGCGTTTTTGCCCGTCATCGAGCGTGACCGTATTCCTTTTGCCTTTACGCTGTATACCTTGGGTGGTTTCTTTTTAGACGATGCCAACACCATCAAAAAATTGCGCCGTATTAATGATTCGCCGTATTTTCGCAAAATTATCGTCACCCAAAATGTGGCGCGAGATTTCATCAATGCTGGCGCTTATATTGACCCCGCAAAAATGGAATTTGTGTATGGCGTGGTTACCGCGTCCGATTATTTGAGCAAGCAATTGCCCACACGCCGCAAATTTGGGCAACACAAAAACACCTTTGATATTTGTTTTGTCGGCACAAAATACATGCCACGCGGTGAAGATAAAGGTTACGATGTCTTCATCGAAAGCGCCAAAGCCTTGTGTCGGCGACGCTCGGATGTGCGTTTTCATGTGATCGGGCGCTTTGATGGCAGCGAAATGGACACCCACGAGCTGCGCGAAAAGATCACGTATTACGGCACACAACGCACCGACTTCTTTCCCGAATTTTACGCGGGCATGGACATCATTTTGTCGCCCGGCGCGCCCGGCAAATTGCAGCCCGGCGCGTTCGACTCGTTTCCCAATGGCTCGTGTATCGAGGCGGGCATTTGTGGCGTGGCTGTGTTTATCACCGACAAGCTCGGCCAAAACATGATGCTGAAAGACCGCGAAGATATCGTCATTGTGCCTTATGATGTCGCTCAAATCAGCGACATGATTGATGATTATCTTAATCGCTATGACAACCTGTGCGCCTTGGGCGAGCAGGGCAGCGCCACTTTCCGGCGCGTTTTTGGTAGCGAAGCCCAAATCGAGCCGCGCTTGCGCATTCTGCAAGCGGCGATTAATGCAAATTCCTAGTTAGCAGCTAAACTCGGAGAAGCGGAAAACGCGGAGAATCGGCATTAAAAGCCAGCTTTTTCTCCGTAACTTCCGTTTCCCCGAGTTAAATAGGGTCATTTCGGAATTTACGCTAATGCACAACGCTAAAGCCGATCGCCGCGAGCGCTTCGCATTAACCAAGCTAAGGTCGTGGCATCGTCGAGCAAATTTTGCGTGAGAATGGCTTGCTGGCCGGCCTGAATATGCGCGATGACATCGGCAAAAAACAGGGCAAAATTATCACCGCGTTCGGGGGTTAGCTCACTCGCTCGGTTACTGGCCCGCACTTGCACTTGCGTGTCGGCATTGGGCAGCGTGGTAAACGCCTTGTCGAAGCGGACCGACATGCCCGCGCCCAGCAATTCAAGCGTATTGCAATATTCGGTGTTAAAGCCAAAATGCCCAATCAATACCCGTTGCTCTGGGTAAAGCGCCATGATGCTAAACGCCACATCAACCCCGTTGTGCCAATCCGTCACATGGCACTGAATGTCAATGGGATGCGCATCAAAGGCATATTTGCCAGCCCCAAGCGCATATGGGCCGAGATCGAATAACGCGCCACCCCCCAACGCGCCATTGAGCCGAAAATTGTCGGTGGCAAACATGGGGAAGCTAAACACCGCCGTCGCCTTCGTTGGGCGAAGGTCGGCATCGGCAAAGGCTTGTTTGGCGGCGACGGCTTGTGGGTGATAGCGAAAGACGATGCTCTCGGCAAGACACAATTGCTTGGATTGCGCTAACGCGACCAACCGCTGGGCATCGGCTAGGTGGGTGAATGCGGGTTTATCCACCACCACATGCCGATTGGCCCGCAGCGCCGCCTCGACCCACACAGCATGATCGCTATTTACGGTCGAAACATACACCAAATCGGCATCGCTGTGCCGAATGGCGTCGGCGTAGTCGGGGTAAATGGCCTTGAGTTTGGGGGATTGTTGGCGCAAAATGGCAAGGTCAGCCGGACGGCGTGTCGCAAGTTCGATTGTCGCGACGCTGGGCAAAAGCTGCAAGGCTGGCAATACCCGTTTTTGCACAATACGTGAATGCCCGATGATTAAAACTCGCATCATTATTACGATAAATCTAAACACGCCAATAGGCTACGCGCCTCGACGCTAAAAAAACCAAATCGCACAAATTCGAGCACTTGTCGCAAGGTCATCCAAATAAAACCGGGCGGCACATCCAGCGCCTCATTTTCAGGCACTTCGATCAACATATAACGGTTGAGCATTTGATAAAACCGCCCGCCTTCTTCCGATTGAATGGCCGAAAATCGCACCCGACCGGGCGCGGGGTTCAAAAAATGCTCGATAAATGCCGGTCGCCACGCCTCGGTCAACAAATCGGCGCGTTCCAAATACGACACGGTGCTGGTCATTTCCACAATATCGAGGTTGCCGACCTCGATTTTGGCCTGCACAAGCACATGCAATACGCCATTTTTTTGCTGCGCCAGCCAACCCACCAGCCCGACGTTGTCTTGGGCCACAATCGGCTGCGACCAACTTGCCACCTCGCGCTCGGCCTCGACCGACACCGCAATGATGGAAAACGAGTTGCCGCTGCAATGCCGAATTTCGCTATCGCTGTGTCGCCAATGTTTTACCGTCCGTAATGGCAATAATTCGACATTGAGTTCGTGGGTGGCTTTTTGCTCGGTCAGCCAACTGAGCAAATCGTTTTGGCGATATAACGCCGTTGTTGCATTGATGGAGCGCCACAAAACCGCCGCAAACTCGCCCCGCGCCGCTGTTGGCGCATCATGTTCGAGCGGCATACATGCGATCACCGAGCGAGCGTTCATGTTCACCATGTTGTCAATGTGCATGAGCCGCCGAATTTGGCCGAGCGTGAGCCAGCAAAAACGCTCATCAATGGCAAAATCTTCATCCACTTGCACCACCATATTGCGGTTGCGTTTGCCCAAAAAGCGCGAGTTTTGTTCGGTTTGCAAGGTGTCTACGATAAAACGCGATTTTTTGCGGTCAATAAAATACTCAAGATAGAGCGGGGTTTTGCCTTTGTGAACGCGGGTGTAGTTGCTGCGGGTGGCTTGCACGGTGGGCGACAGTTGCACCAAATTGACATTGCCCGGCTCGACTTTGGCCTGCATGAGCAGGTGTGGAATGCCATCAAAATATTTGACGATGATGCCCAAAATGCCAAATTCGGGCTGATTGACAATTGGCTGCTCCCACCCGTTTATCTGTGGCACATCACTGCTGGCCCGCAGCCCCTGCACGCGAAAAAATCGCCCAGAACTGTGTCGTAAGTCGCCGGTCACATCGTCAAATTGCCAATCGGAAAGCTGCGCAAACGGAATTTGGCGCACCCGCACCTGTTGCGCGGCTCGGCGCGTGTGCTCATCGCGCCATTGCAAACAATGATCTAGGTTGGTTTGTGAGGTGCTTAGGGTGCATGCCGAGCGTTGAAAATCACGGGCGCTCATTAAGGGCATATCTGCGCCGTGCTGGGCATGGGGTGGGTGTGTTGCCTGCAAAGTTGGCCTATTATAGGCTCGCTCACGGCTTAAACACACGCAGTTCGTTTGCCAGCCCCTCGCCGGTGGGAGATTGAATGCCAAGTTGCCAGCGATAGTGACCCTTCACCGCCGGCAATTGCTTGATATCGAGCCAATATTGGTTCCCGTCAATATAGGGGCTGGTGTAGACCAAGGCTTGCGTAGACACATCGTAGATCTCGACGCGATAGGTTTCGCCACTCGCATCTAAATTTCGTGGCTCCCAATAAAACAGCATCGGATTGTTCAGGCTGAGCGGATTGTTGACCGGATAGCGCAAAACGCTGTTGGCGATGTCAAACGAGCCGCCATGCGCGATCTCGCCCGCCGTATATTTCGAAATTTTGGGGATGGCTTGCCAGTAAGCCAAATATTTCGGGTTATTGCGATTGCTGTAGCGCACGCGATACACGCCATTGCTCAAAGTCGGCACATTCTGAAATTGATAAATGCCATGCTCATCGGTCGTCGTTGTCAAAATTGGGCGCAAGGCGCTATCATAATAACTGTTGTCTTTGTATAACCCAACTTCGATATTGGCAACGGGCTGGCCCAATGCCGTCACATTGCCCCAAATTCCGCTCACCACAATATCATCGGCCATCAGCACTTTGCCGATCAACGGCAAAAATTGGCGCGGCGACATTCGCGTGGTTTGCTCGATCCAATCGGTAAAGGCCGCCACACGGGTAAAGCCATTCGATAGACTCGATACGCCAGCTAACACCCACGTGCCATCGTCTCGCAATACCATCAAACTGCTGCCGCTGTCGCCATGTCGCACCCCAACATCGCCATCCGATGCCGAGATAAATTTGTCATCAATGACTGAAATCTTGAGTTGGGCCTGACGCAATTTTGCAGAAAGTTTAATGGTGCGCCAATCGCGTTCGATTGATCCCCAACCAATCGCCATTGCCCAGGTGTCTGTCATCACCAAATTTGAGCTTAAGGTGTCAAATGTGCCAAGCGACCTAATTTGCTCGGCGGGATAAATGGGCTGCGCCAAACGCAACAACGCAATATCATAGTCGTATTTGCCGCGTGTATTACGCAATACATACGCCGAGGTGTAATCGAACGGCACAAAGATTTGCGCTACAGCCCGTATTTCATCACTTGCTTGCGCTACAAAACGGTCGTGACGGCCAGCGATCACCCGAAACTCATTGGGCGAGCCAATGGTGGGAACATATTCATTGACATTTCGCTCTAAACAGTGGGCGGCGGTGAGCACCCATTGTTCATTGATCAGCGTGCCTCCACAACGATATTCACCGAATGCGGCATTGGCATCGGTCAACATCACCTGCCAAGGGTAAGCATGAGGCGCGGCTTCTTCGCCGCCAAAAATACCAGGACTATTCGACTCAGCTTGGGTTGATCGCGGCGAAATGATCACGTTGTTGTGAGCGCTACAACAAAATAATAGACACAATCCCGCCAAAAAGATCAACTTGGGCTTAACGCCCCTTGTGCGACGAAGGTAATGATGAGAGTGATGGTCACACATAATAATTATTTAGTTTTAGAGTTTTAGTATCATAAATGCGTATTTGGCTTTGTCAATGCGGTTTTTGTCTGAAAGGGAATTTGTCAAATTTTCTTAAGGTTCGTAATTGCAACTTGCAGCTTGCAACTTGCAAGTTGCAAGCTGCAACGACGGCATCGTCAAATTCAATACAATATTAGGACTTACGCGCATTAAAAACATCTCACCACAAAGAGCACAAAGTTCACAAAGAAAAGAAGGTTTACCAATACAAATCTTCGAGTTCTTTGTGTGCTTGGTGGTGAAAATTAAGCTTTCGCGTAAGTCCTAACAATATGTATATGTCTTGGCAAACCTATCTTTCCGATCACCGTGAACGCTTTATTCAAGAGCTAGTTGACTTTGTGAGCATTCCCAGTATTTCGGCGTTGCCGCAACACAAAGCGGATGTGCGCCGTGCTGCCGAATGGCTGACGGCGCGGCTGAGCAGCGCAGGTATGCAAAATGCGACCCTGATCAATACTGCCGGTCACCCCGCCGTATATGCCGATTGGCTAAATGCGCCCGGCAAACCCACCATTTTGCTGTATGGGCATTACGATGTGCAGCCGGTTGACCCGCTTGACCAATGGGTTACACCGCCGTTTCAACCTCAAATTCGGGATGGCAAACTGTATGGGCGCGGCGCATCTGACGACAAAGGCAATATCATTGCCACCGTGCAAACGCTTGAGGCCATTTTGCGCACCGCTGGGCAGTTTCAGGTGAATGTCAAATGTATTTTTGAGGGCGAAGAAGAGATCGGCAGCCCCACGCTTGGCCCAGCCATTGCCGAACACCGCGATTTATTGGCCTGCGACCACATTTTTAGCATGGATGGTTTGCAGTGGGGCGAAAACGCCGCCGGTATTTTGGTTGGGCTAAAAGGCATGGCAAAGTTGCAAATTAATGTCTATGGCCCCAGCACCGACCAGCATTCGGGCTTGTTTGGCGCAACTTTGCAAAACCCAGCCACCGCATTGGCGCATATTTTGGCGGCGTTGCGCAGCCCCGAAGGCAAGGTGTTGGTGGATGGATTTTATGACAGCGTGCGCCCACTCACGGCCCAAGACCGCGCCCATCTTGCGGCTGTGCCATTCGACCCAGCCGCAGTTGAACGGACCACCGGCGTGCCAGCACTGAGTGGTGAGCCGGGATACAGTCCACTTGAGCGGATGTGGGCGCGGCCTACGCTTGATGTCAATGGCATTTGGGGCGGTTTTCAGGGCGCAGGCAGCAAAACCATCATTCCCGCCACCGCCCACGCCAAAATCACCTGTCGCTTGGTTGCTGATCAGCACCCCGACCAGATTGCCGACTTGATCGAAGCCCACATTCAGCGGAACACCCCGTCCGGAGTGCGTGTGACGGTCGAAAAGAGCAGCGGCGCTTACCCCTTCCTCATGTCGCCCGATCACCCATCCAACCTGATTGTGCGCGATGTATTAACGACGCTGTATGGCAGCGCCCCCTATTACGTGCGGGTGGGCGGCAGTGTGCCGGTATATGCGGTGTTTGAGCGTGAGCTAGGTGTGCAGCCTGCAACAATGGGTTTTACGCTTGAAGACGAGCAACTGCACGCCCCCAACGAGTTTTGGCGGCTCGAAAGCTTTGACAAATGTCAATTGGCTTATGGCCTCTTGTTGCACAAGTTTTAATCTGATACCAGCCGCTTAGTCAAGCTGGAATAAAGCAAGTCACATAAATTGCCACGTCACCCCGAAGCGCAGCGAGGGGTCTTTGCGGAAAATCGGCACAATGATTAAATGTCCGCAAAGATTCCTCCTCGTTCCTCGTCGGAATGACCCACAAAATATAGGCAATTAAAATCCATCTTGATTGGGAGGTTGGTATGACAAGGTCGTATGGGTGCAAACGCCTAAGCGGTTGTATAAAACACGACTATTTGCCTCTCACAAAGATTAGGACTTACGCGCATTAAAAATATTTCACCACAAAGAACACAAAGAAAAGAAAGGTTTACCAATGTCAATCTTCGAGTTCTTTGTGCGCTTTGTGGTGAAAATCAAACTTTCGCGTAAGTCCTAAGATGTTATTCTGATAAACCTTTTGTGATCTTTGTGAGAGGTTTTATGTTACTGAAAATAGTTTTTATACTAACTCTACTCTGTATCCAAAGCAGAAAAAGGCATGACCATCCACGTGGCCGTGCGGGCGAGGTGTTTGCGCCAAAATTGTAGCGATTGCCCAAGCCATTGCGCCGAGTTGAGCGGGAACATGGGCGGCCATTGCCATTCTTTGGGCGGATTGACCATGATCGCGCCGACGCGCTTGCCGGCATCCACCTCACCTTGCAGGCCAGCCAATTGCCGCACATAGGCCAAGGCATCGCTAAACCCGCCCAGCGTATCCACCAATTTGCGATCGTGCGCCATTGCGCCTGTCCACACGCGCCCGCCACAAATCGGCTCCAAGCCTTCAAATTCGAGCGCCCGCCCCTCTGCCACGATGCGCTTAAAATCGTCGTAGACGCGCAGCATCGAACTTGTGATGGCGTTACGCTCATCGGCGCTGAATGCGCGCGAGGTGGTCAACATGCCCGCCCGCGCCCCGCGCTGTAGCTCGGTGCGGTGCAGCCGCAATTTCTCATCCACGCCGCCCGTGTTGGGTTTGGTGATGACGACGCCGATGCTGCCGGTCACGGTGAGCGGTTGCGCCACAATATGTTGGGTCAGCGCCGAGACATAATAGCCGCCCGATGCCGCCACGCCGCTCATGTAAACCACCACCGGCTTTTTCTTTTGCAGGCGGCGCACCTCACGCGCAATCAAATCTGAGGCCAAGGCCGAGCCGCCGGGCGAATTGACGTATAAAATCACGCCAGCCAATTTGTCATCTTGCTCGGCTTTGCGCAAGGCTTGGGTAATGCTTTCTGCGCCCGCCATTTTTGAGCCGACAATCGGCAGCGGAACCGGCGCATTTTGGCTTTTGCCCTCAATAATCATGCCCTCGATGCTGACCACGCCGATAAATTTGCTGGCAAATTCAAGTTGCGGCACAAGCAGCGCCTTGCTTGCGTCGGCAAGGGTGGCGATGCGGGGTTGGGGTGGGGGCGCAGGGCTTGAGCTGTCTCTTATACACAT
>JAHBAL020000377.1 GCA_018500105.2 Anaerolineae bacterium | reverse complement strand
GCAGTTATTTCAAATCGCCCATGCAAGCCAGCTTCGATATACGTTGTAACTAATTGCTTCAACTTTATATTATGCCGAGCCGCATATGCTTTTAATTCACGGAACAGGGGATCAGGAAGATCGAGGGTTGTTCGCATGACGCCTATTTTAATGGTTAATTTGGTTGATTGGTTGATTGCATATCCCTATTCTGTGCGTGACTAACATTGAGGTTAAAATTGGCTAAAATAGGGGTAAGGCACAGATGAGCAGGCTAACACAAGTTGGGCGATATCGGATCAAATCATTGATTGGGCGCGGCGGGATGGCCGAGGTTTACCTGGCACACGACCCGCAATTTAACCGCGACGTGGCGATCAAGCTGATTATGTCGGTGCAGGCGTTTGATGCGATGGCGCGGGCGCGTTTTGAGCGCGAAGCTCGGATCATTGCCTCGCTCGAACATGTGGCGATTTTGCCGGTGTATGACATGGGCGAGGTCGAAGGTCAACCGTATTTAGTGATGCGCTATGTGACGGGCGGCAGCATGGAGCAGCGGCTGAAGCAGGGGCCATACCGTATTGAGGAGATCGCTGCTATTTTGCCGGGCTTGGCTTCGGCGCTGGATTATGCGCACGGGCGCGGCATTGTGCATCGTGATCTGAAACCGGCCAACATCTTGTTTGCCGCTGAGGGGCAAGCATTGTTGGCAGATTTTGGTTTGGCCAAAGACCTGCAAGCCACGCTGATGTTGTCGTCGGTGGGCGCGGTGATGGGCACACCAGCCTACATGAGTCCAGAGCAGATCAAGGCCCTGCCAGACACGCCGTTGGATGGTCGTAGTGATGTGTATTCGCTGGGGGCGACGCTGTTTCACGCGTTGAGTGGGCGTATGCCCTTTGAGGCGGATTCGGTGTTTGAGATGATGAACGCGCATTTGCGCGAACCCGTGCCGAATATTTGCCGTGTAAACTCGCGTTTGCCGAGCGGCTTGCAGGCCGTGTTTGACAAGGCGATGGCGAAAGACCCAGCGCAGCGCTATGCGATAGTGAAACAGTTTAATGAGGCGTTTCAGACTGCTCTTAGGGGCAGGGTCGCTAATCCGGTTGTGGCTCCTCAGGCGCAACAACCCGTTGTGATGCCAGACCCTGTGGTTCGCCAACCGCGCAATATGAGGCGGGCGATTTTGATCGGGGGAGGAGGTTTGGCGGTTTTAGGAGTGGGTGCTATGGTGTCCCGGCTTGGGGCTTCTCCACCGACAATACCAACTATTGTCAATACGCCTATTGCGACGCTGAAGTTGCCAACAGCAGTTGCTCCAATCGTTGTTGTTGGTGGGACTTCGGTGGGTGTGGTTAAAACCAGCGAGAATCGCGCACTTGTGACCTTGGCTGCTGGAATTGCGCTTGAATTAATCCGCATCCCGGCCGATGGGTTTATTATGGGTAGTAATTATGGCAATGAAAAGCCCCAACATCGAGTCAATTTGCCTGAATATTGGATTAGCAAAACGCCAGTCACGGTGGCGCAGTTTGCCGTCTTTGTGCAGGCTACTGGTTATGCCGCAAGCTCAAGCGCTTTACGTAGTGGCAAGGATAACCATCCCGTTAACTATGTGAGTTGGCACGATGCCCAAGCCTTTTGTAAATGGGCCAGCGGCGTGTTGGGGCGCACCGTGCGTTTGCCCAGCGAGGCGGAATGGGAGAAGGCGGCGCGTGGCACCGATGGCCGCACTTATCCATGGGGCGAAGCGTACCCAGATCTAACGCGGGCGAATTATGGCACCTATGTCCATGACACGACGCCCGTGGGGCAATATAGCCCGCAAGGCGATAGCCCGTATGGCGCTGTGGATATGGCTGGGAATTTGGATCAATGGACGAATAGCTTGGGTAAACCCTATCCCTATAATGCGAATGACGGCAGAGAAAATATGTTTGATACGAATGATCGCGTGTTTCGGGGCGGTGCGTGGAACAACTATCCCAACAACCTACGCTGTGCCTACCGTGGCGCTGGCTATCCAACTTACCGGGGTCACGACGTTGGATTTCGTATTCTAGCGCCTCCCATCTCCTAGCTCTGTCACTGTGTGGCTCGGTACTCTGAATCTCTGGCAAAGGCGTAAGCCTGCTCTGGGATCTGTCTGCGCGGGGTTTGGGGCGTTAGCCTCAACGAAATTTTTTTAATGATGGGTGTATTTGCCCCTCTCCTAACCCCTCCCGCTTGCGGGAGGGGAATTTGTTCCTCCCTCGCTTGCGGGAGAGGCTAGGAGGGGGGCTGCACCGCCTAACCGAGTAAAATATTGCCCATGCGAACGGCAGAAATACACCGCGTGACGAAAGAAACCAACGTGCGCGTAAAACTGAATTTAGACGGCAGTGGTCAGGTCAACATTCAAACCGGTGTGGGGTTTTATGACCACATGCTGCACCAAATTGCGCATCACGGGTTGTTCGACCTCGACATTGCCGCCAGCGGCGATTTGCATATTGACGAGCATCACACCGTTGAAGATGTGGCGATTACCTTGGGGCAGGTGATTGACCGGGCTTTGGGCGACCGCGCCGGGATTGTGCGCATGGCCGACGCCTTTGTGACTATGGACGAGGCGCTGGCGCACGTGGTGCTTGATTTGAGCGGGCGGGCCTATTGTGTGTGCGATGCCCAATTTAACAGCCCCCGCATGGGCGGCATGGGCACATCGCTGGTGGCGCACGTGTTCGAGTCTATCGCCACACACGGGCGCATGAATTTACATGCGCGGGTGCTGTATGGGCGTGATGACCACCACAAAACCGAGGCCATGTTTAAGGCGCTGGGGCGCGCGCTTGATGCCGCCACCCGTTTCGACCCGCGTCGCAGCGGTGTGCCTTCGACGAAAGGGGCGATTTGAGGCGAGCCGTGAGGCGTGAGCCTTGGGCCATGTGCTACAGCTTAGGCTATTGCGTTGAAATAAATGACAGAATGAGTCCGAACGGCGATCAATCGCCGTTCTACCTAACAACGCCGGTTACCACCGGCTGAGTTTGCAGCCCACTTAGTGGGCGTTGTTATGTAGCGCGGGGATTGATCCCCGTGCGGGTGCGGCATGTGGAATTTTGCTGCCCGCTAAGATTTTCAATCGATCATTTATTTTCACTGAATGGCCTTAATTGCCTTGCGTTATGGATTTGCGGCAACAGGCGAAAAATTTTGCGCTATGATCTAACCCCTAAGCCAATCAATGCCTAAAGCTCATGGCTCATGGCTCACGGCTTTCAAAACTATGAACATTCTCGTCGTTGGTGGCGCTGGCTATATCGGTAGCGTTACCTCACAACTCCTTGTCGAAGCTGGACATCATGTCAGCGTATTTGATAACCTCAGCACTGGACATCGGGATGCGGTTCCCGATCAGGCACAATTTATTCGTGGTGATCTTGCGAACCAAGCCGAGATTGATGCCGCGATTAAGCAGGTGCAGCCCGAAGCTATTTTGCATTTTGCGGCATTGATTGAGGCGGGTGAGAGCATGAAAAACCCCGCCAAGTTTTATCGCACCAATGTGGGCTATACGCTCAATTTGCTCGATGCCTGTGTGCGCTTAGACGTTAAAAAATTGGTATTTTCGTCAACTGCCGCCATTTTTGCCGCCAGCGATGCGCCCATCAGCGAAAATTCGCGCATCGAACCGGCCAATTGTTACGGCGAAACCAAACTGGCGGTAGAGCGCATGTTGAAATGGTTTGGGCAAATTCACGGCATACGTTATGGCGTGTTGCGCTATTTCAACGCTTGCGGGGCCTATGGCACACGCGGCGAGGGCCATACCCCCGAAACCCATCTTATCCCGCTTACCTTGCAGGCGGCAATGGGGCTGCGACCCGCCATTAGCGTTTACGGAACCGATTACCCAACGCCCGACGGCACGTGTATTCGAGACTATATTCACGTTGCCGATTTGGGCAGCGCCCATGTGTTGGCGCTCAATTATTTGGCCGACCACCCGACCATCACCTGTAACCTCGGCAATGGCACGGGGTATTCAGTGCGCGAGGTGATTGATGCGGCGCTTGAGGTGACAGGCCGCGAAATTAAGGTGCTGGAAGGCCCGCGCCGTGCCGGTGACGCGGCGCGGTTGGTGGCAGCCTCTGACCTTGCCCGCCGCGAACTTGGCTGGCAACCCAAAATCCCCAACCTCGCCGACATTGTGTCGAGCGCATGGGAATGGATGCAAAGAAGTGGATAGTGAATAGTGATAGTGGATAGTGACATCTATCCACTATTACTATCAACTATCACTATCAACTATCAAGATTATGGACAAACAAACAATAAACAACCTAAACGTTAATGGCAAGCGTGTGTTGGTGCGGGTAGACTTTAACGTGCCACTCGACAAAGCCGGACATATTACCGATGATACGCGTATTCGTGCGGCCTTGCCGACCATCAATCATTTGCGGGCGCAAGGCGCAGCTGTTATTTTGATGTCGCATTTGGGCCGCCCCAAAGGGGTTGACCCATCGCAAAGCCTGAAGCCAGTCGCCGCTCGTTTGAGCGAATTGATTGACGCGGGCGTGGCGTTTGCGCCCGATTGCGTCGGCGCCGAAATCGAAGTCATGTCGCGGGCACTTGGGTCTGGCGGGGTGTTGCTGCTCGAAAACCTACGTTTTCACAAGGCCGAAGAGAAAAACGACCCCACCTTTGCCAAACAACTGTCGGCGCTGGGCGATGTTTATGTAAATGATGCCTTTGGCAGCGCCCACCGTGCCCACGCCTCGACCGAGGCTGTTGCCCACTTTTTGCCCGCTTATGGCGGCTTTTTGATGGCGCGTGAGCTGAATTTTTTGGGCAAAGTGCTGACCAATCCGGCCCGCCCGTTGGTGGCAATTTTGGGCGGCGCGAAGATCAGCGACAAGTTGCCGGTCATCACAAACTTGTTGCCGTTGGTAGACAAGCTCATCATCGGCGGCGGCATGGCAAACACCTTTTTCAAGGCGCAGGGTTTGGCGATGGGCGATTCGTTGGTCGAAGACAGCGCCCTTGAGGCGGCGAAGGCCATTTTGGGCAGTGCGAGCGACAAGCTAGTGTTGCCGAGCGATGTGGTTGTGGCCGACAAATTTGCCGCCGATGCCGCCACCCAAGTGTGTGGGGTGAATGAGGTTAGCGCGGGTTGGCGCATTCTCGATATTGGCCCCAAGACTGCCGAAGCCTATGCCGACATTCTCAAGAGCGCCAAGATGGTGGTGTGGAATGGCCCGATGGGCGTGTTTGAATTTCCGGCGTTTGCGAACGGCACTAATAAGGTCGCGGTCGCGGTTGCGGCAGCGTCTGAGGCTGGGGCCATTACCGTCATCGGCGGCGGCGACTCGGTGGCGGCGATTGAGCAAAGCGGCCTCGCCGACAAGATCACGCACATTAGCACCGGCGGCGGCGCGTCGCTCGAATTTCTCGAAGGCAAAGTGTTGCCCGGTGTGGCGGCGCTCAGTTAATTACGAATTACGAATTACGAATTACGAGTCGGTTCGCAGAAACACCAATTCGTAATTCGTAATTCGTAATTTGTAATTCGTAATTTATAAGTGAAAACCATCCTTGTTATTGACGATCATCCAGATGTGCGGCTGCTGACGCAAGAAGTGTTGGCGGCGGAGGGTTTTCGCGTTGAGACCGCAGAGAATGGCGTGCGCGGCCTCAGCCTTGCGCAGCGCATTAAGCCCGATCTGATTTTGTTGGATGTGATGATGCCGGTGATGGGCGGGTATGACTTTATCCGCGAGTATCGCCGCAATGCAAACACACCCATTATCTTGCTCACTGCCAAGCTCGAAGAAACCGACAAAGTGCTGGGACTTGAGTTGGGCGCAGATGACTATATTACCAAGCCGTTTGGGGTGCGCGAATTGGTGGCGCGGGTGCGGGCGGTGTTGCGTCGCACGGGCAACGAGGCGGCCAGTAGCAAGGTGTTGCGTTGCGGCGACTTAGCGCTGGATATTGAGGCGCATCGGGTGACGGTCAATGGCAACGAAGTGCGGCTTACCCCATCTGAATACGAGTTGTTGGCGGTGCTGATGACGTCGCCGGGGCGTGCCTTTAGCCGCGCCGAACTGCTCGACCGCGTGCAAGATACCTCGTTTGTTGGCATCGAACGCACGATTGATGTGCATGTGCGCAATTTGCGTGCCAAAATCGAACCCAACCCCGCCGCCCCGCGCTATGTCGAAACCGTTTTTGGTGTGGGCTATCGGATGGCGGTTGATAATGGTTAGTGAGTAATGAGTAACAAGTAATGAGTAATGAGTAGAGATGCTTATTATGACTTATCATTCTTGTTACTCGTTACTCGTTACTCATCATTAGCCATTAAATTACGAATGCGTTCTCTTACTCTCAAATTGATGCTGGCGTTTATGCTGGTGGGGCTGATTGGCGCGGTGGTGGCGGCGGCGTTTTCGCAGGTGGCGACGCGCACAGAATTTAATCGGGCGCGGTTGCTTGATGCGCAAGACCGATTTGCCAATCGAGTCCTCGAATATTATGAGGTGTTTGGTTCATTCGAGGGCGTAAATGACTGGCTGTTGGCAAACCCGCCTGATGATCGCCCGCCGCTTGGGGTTTTTCAGCCTCAACCTGCGCCGGGTTCACGCCCGCCTCCTTTGTTTTTGCTGCTCGATCTAGATTATCGCGCCATGACCCGTGCGCCAGAGGTGCGGACTGGGCAGATTTACCCTGAACGCGAGCGCCTTAATATTCGGCCGGTTATGTTTGAGGGTAAGAAAGTGGGTTATATCAAATATTTGGGTGGAGAGGCCGGGCTGACTGACCGCGAGGCGCAATTATTGAGCCGTATTTATCAAGGGTTGGCGTTGGCGGGTGTGGTGGCAACCTTGGTGGCGCTGGTGGTGGGGGCGGTATTGGCGCGTAATCTCACCCGACCGGCGCGAGCGCTGACGCATGCCATTCACGCCATGCGCGACGGGCAGTTGCAGCAGGATGTCAAGGTGCAGTCGCGTGATGAATTGGGCGAATTGACCCGCGCCTTTAACCAGATGAGTGCTCAGATTGCGCATGAGCAGCATTTGCGCAAGCAGATGACCGCCGATATTGCGCACGAACTTCGCACTCCGTTAACGGTCATATCGGGTTACTTGGAGGCCATGAGCAATGGCACGTTGCCTGTTACACCCACGCGGCTGCAAACTGTGTTCACCCAAGCGACCCATTTGCAGCATTTGGTCGAAGACCTGCGCACCCTTTCGTTGGCCGATGCCGGTGAACTTCGGCTCAATCGGCAAGCCATAACGCCAGAAGCTTTGTTGCGGCATACCGCTCAATTTTACGAGGCCCAAGCCGCGCAAGGCCAAGTGCGTTTGACGGTGACGGTCGCGCCAGATTTGCCGACGCTATACGGCGATCGAGATCGTTTGTTGCAAGTGCTAGGCAATTTGGTGAGCAATGCGTTGCGCCATACCCCGCCCGCAGGCACAATTGCATTGTCGGCGGCGCTGGCAAACAAACACGTGCAACTGACGGTGCAGGACAGTGGCGAAGGCATTCCGCCAGATGTTTTGCCGCATATTTTCGATCGCTTTTATCGCGGCGATTCGGCGCGTAACACCGCTTACAACACCGCTTCGACCGGTCTCGGTTTAGCCATTGTCAAATCGTTGGTGCAGGCGCACAATGGCGATATTATCGCCACGAGCGTGCTGGGTCAAGGCACGACGTTTTGTATTCATTTGCCGATATGATTATGCAAGCGGATGGGGCAACATGATATATTTGCTGGCATGACACACAAAAAACAGGCCAGTATGATTGTTGGGCCACAACCTGTGGCGGTTGAGGCGGGGGCGCAAGTGCTGCGCGAGGGCGGCAATGCGTTTGATGCGGCGGTGACATGCGCCTTGGTGCAAGGCGTGGTTGACCCACAAATGAACGGGTTGGGTGGTTATGCGCTGCTCACTTTGCAATTGGCAAGCGATCGCGCCGTTAACCCGATCGGGTTTGACGCGCCAGCGACGGCGGGCAGTAAGGTCACCCCTGACATGTGGGCCAATGACATCATTGGCATGAACCCGGACGGCTGGGGCTATTTTCTCAAGGACAAGATCAACGACGCGGGGTATACCTCCATTTGCACCCCCGGTACGGTGAAAATGCTCGATATGATGCTGTCGCGCTGGGGCACGCGCTCGTGGGCCGAGGCGTGCCAGCCAGCCATCAACGTGGCTGAAGATGGCTTTATGATTTACGATAAGCTGGTGCGTGGCTGGAACGAAAAAGCGCGTTACCCAGAAGCGTGCTCGTTACTCGAATATATTGAGCGCAATGCCGAAGCGCAACGCATTTATTTGAAAAATGGGCAGCCATATGGCGCGGGCGAGTGGTTTAAAAACCCAGATTATGGGCAAACGTTGCGCCATTTGGCCGAAAAGGGCGCGGATGATTTTTATCATGGCGAATTGGCGACCCGTATGAGCGCCGATTTAGCCGCAAATGGGGCATTTGTTACCGCCGACGACCTCGCCAATTATGCCTTGCGTGACGCGCCGCCGGCACGAGGCACGTATCGCGGCTATGAGATCGCCAGTGCCACCGCGCCACACGGCGGGGCCACCATCGTTGCCATCATGAATATCCTCGAAGGGTGGGACATGGCGGCTTTGGGGCACAATTCCGCTGAATATATTTATCGCCTCGGCATGGCGATGAAGGCAGCATTTGTGGACCGCAATCAGCATATGGCGGATGCGGCTTTTAATGCTGTGCCGATAGATTGGATGTGCTCAAAAGAGCGCGGCGCATATTGGCGCGAGGTGATCGAAGCGGGCAAGCCGATTGAGGCCATGCCGACCATTACCGGCACACCCACCACCACGCATGTGACTGTGGTAGATAAACACGGCAATTGTGTTTCGCTTACGCACTCGCTCGGTGCGTCATCGGGTGTCATCACGCCGGGTTTGGGCTTTATGTATAACAACTCGATGATCAATTTTGACCCCTATGCCGGACGCGCCAACTCGATTGCGCCGAGCAAAGGCCGCACCACCGGCATGACCCCCAGCATTGTGTATAAAGATGGCAAGCCGTTGCTGGTGTTGGGTGCGCCGGGGGCGACGCGCATTATTACGTCGTGCTTACAGGTGATGTTGAACGTGATTGATTTTGGCATGAGTGTGGCCGAGGCGGTTCACGCCCCGCGTATTGATTGCCAGATTAATCATATTCGTTGCCAGACGCGCATTCCCGAATATGTGATGGCAGACGTGCGCAAACGCCACCCGATTGGGCATATTCCTTTTGCGCATGGCGGCATGGGTTTGGTGCAGGCCATTCACATTGACCCTGTTACGGGCGCATTGTCGGGCGCATCGGATACGGGTTGTGATGGCATGGCGCTGGCGGTGTAACCGCTGAGATTGAGCCGTTTGGGACTGGGTGTCAATTCTGTTGGGACGCAGGCTTGCAGGCGTATAATACATTCGTTCTATAAATTAACCTAAAAAAAACACACAGAGGGGAAACACATGTATCAAAGTATTACAGTAGTTGGTCGGCTTGGACGAGATCCAGAAATGCGTTATATGCCAAATGGCGATCCAGTGACGAGCTTTAGCATTGCCACAGACCGTCAATATAACGATAAAAGCGGGCAAAAGGTCAAAGAGACCACATGGTTTCGCGTATCAGTGTTTGGCAAGCAGGCGGAAATTGCCAATCAATTTTTGAACAAAGGCAAAATGGTGCTGGTCGAAGGTCGCTTGGGGGTTGACCCTAAATCAGGTGGGCCGAAGACATTTACCCGCCA
This sequence comes from Anaerolineae bacterium, assembly GCA_018500105.2. Taxonomy (GTDB): domain Bacteria; phylum Chloroflexota; class Anaerolineae; order J036; family Brachytrichaceae; genus AQU-03. The sequence goes on along the minus strand of JAHBAL020000377.1, from coordinate 4,858 downwards.
AGATGGCGGCGTTGGTGCTAGCTTCGAGATCATCGCCAACACCCTTCGCTTCCTCAGCCCCCGTGATGAGGGCGCACCTAGCGGCGGCAGCGGTGACGCTGGCGGTAGCGCTGAGATGTCGGGCGGCGAGGATATGCCATTTTAGCGTTTAGGATGGCATCACGAACCCATGCAACCACCCAAAACACCACCTCCCGCCGGTAATTCACCTCACCAAGCCTCGCAGCAGACCGGGTTGCAGATTGATATTCCGGCCAATTTGGATGCCACCTATTCTAATTTTGCGGTGATTCAACACACCCCCGCCGAGTTCGTCATTGACTTTGTGCGGGTGTTGCCCAATATGCCTCATGCCAAAGTGGGTGCGCGGGTGGTGACCACGCCCATGCACGCCAAATTGTTGCTGCGTGCCTTGCAAGACAATATTGACAAATACGAGGCACAATACGGCACGATTTATACCCCGCAGCAAGGCGGCGAGCAATTGGTGACCAAATTATTTGGCGGGTAACGCCAAATGCCCATGCCATTTTCTTAAGGTGACACGATCACCTTAAGAAAATGAGGTTAAAAATCAAATATGAAGCGATTGATTCTCTCACTTTTGCTCACGTTTTCGCTTGGAATCAGCACGCTTGTTGATGTTCAACCAACATCGGCCACTGAACTTTATAACGTCGCTAGTCAAACATCGCAAGCGGGCTATCATGTTGTGCTGCCCGGCGAAAATTTGTTTCGCATTTCGTTGCGCTATGGCGTGAGTGTGCAGTCACTGATTACGGCGAATAACATTCAGGGCAATTTGGTTTATATCGGTCAGCGACTAACCATTCCAAGTGACAATAGCCCGTTGTTGCCTACGCCCGCGCAACCCCAGCCAACGACCGAAGCTCAGGTCACCCCCACTGCCCAGCCCGCTAACCCAGCACAACCTGCGGCAAGTAATAAAGCAATTCATGTTAGCCTAAATCGGCAACGGGTTTATTTGTATGAAAATGGGCAACTGGTGCGCACCTATTTGGCCAGCACCGGCATGCGTGGTGCAACCAAAGTCGGCAATTTTCAGGTGCAGAGCAAAATTCCAGAGGCCTATGGCAGCACATGGCAATTGCGAATGCCGTATTGGCTGGGCATTTACTACGTTGGTAATATAGAGAATGGCTTTCACGCCTTGCCGATCAATCGGTTTGGGCAAACGATGTGGGCAGGCTTGTTAGGTCGCCCGGCCTCATATGGGTGTGTGGTGTTGGGCACAGCCGACGCAGCCGCGTTGTATCGCTGGGCCACTATCGGCACATCCGTTTCAATTCGATGGTAACTAAAAAAATTGCACTTGTCACCGGGGCCAATCGTGGGATTGGCGAACAGATTTGCGCTGATTTGGCCGCGCTCGGCATCCACGTTATCCTCACCAGCCGCGATGCGCAAAAAGGCGAAGCCGCTGCGCAACGGATTCGTGCAGCCCAGCCTAGCGCCGATATTGTGGTGCATCAGCTTGATGTGATCAGTGAGGCCAGTGTGCAAGCCATACACGAGTTTGTTATTAATACCTATGGGCGGCTCGACATCCTCATTAATAATGGTGCGATTTTGATTGACGACAACGTCAGCATCTTCGACCTTGATGTGCCAACTTTGCGAGCGACGCTTGAGGCTAATTTGTATGGGCCGCTGCGGTTGTGCCAAGCCTTTATCCCATTAATGCAGGCCAATGGCTATGGGCGCGTGGTAAATGTCTCGTCTGAAATGGGACAATTGAGCGAGATTGGGCGCGGCACGGCGGCTTATCGCATCTCGAAGACGGCGCTTAATTCGCTCACTGCTATTTTTGCGGTTGAGGTGGGGCGCGGCAATATTAAGATTAATTGCTGCACGCCGGGCTGGGTGCGCACCGATATGGGCGGACCCTCGGCAGAAAAATCTATCCCCGAAGGCGCTGATACCCCTGTGTGGCTGGCCTTGTTGCCCGATTCTGCGCCGACTGGCGCGTTTTTTGCCGACCGTGCGATCATTGCTTGGTAAGCGTGATCGCATGGTCGAATTACCCGCTGCATCAAACCGCTATTTTTGCGTAAGGTGAGGCTAAGATCGGCATTTGGCGCGGCCATGATAATTTACTGCGCACTTCTTCCGCATAGCCGCGATATTCTTCGACTGCCAGCGCCACCATACGCTTGATGAACGGCACTTTGCCAATGCGATATAGCCCTCGGTCGTTGGGGAATTTTTGCCCTAGCGCCATCTTCAACTGTGCATATTGGGCCGCCAATTCGGGGTTTTGAATCATGTAATTGCGAAAGCAAATCATGTTTTGCCACTCTTCGGAGCCATGTTCAAACATTTGCACATGATGGGTGACCGGATCGCCGCGATACGCAAAGTGGCGGTTGGGGATGCCGTTTTCGCCCATGTACGTGTAGCCTGCTTGGCGCAATGGCTCGATCAGTTTAAACCCACTTTCAAACGTCGGCAAAATAATCGCAATGTCAAGCACGGGCTTTGCGATCATATGTGGGATGGCTGTGCTGCCCACATGTTGTATGTCATGAATATTAATTTTGAGCGCTTTGCTTAATCGGTCAGCTTCTTGCGCGAATTGTCGCGGCCAATCTGCATCGTACAAAACAAGTTTCACTCGTCCCCACTCAAGGCCAAGCATAAATCACCTCGATCAGTGTTATCGTCCAAATATTGAGCAGAAGAAAAGCGCGAAGAATGCGGAAAATAAAGGAGATGTGCTACAAAGAGAGCTTCTGCAAAACGTTATTATTGAATTTATTTTAGTGCGAACCCGCCTAAAAATGTTCATTCTTTGGACGTATGATCTGTGATAGTTAATACCTCGCCGCAATGCAGTGAATGCACGACGACGGCAACTTTTAGGCAATGTCTATGTTTGCGGCGAGATGGGGCAGGTGACAGCAATCAGGCGACAGAAATCGGGTTTCTGAAAGAAACCCGATTTCTAACGGCGCATAGCTCAAGCGGGGAAAGGGTTATTTGGGCGCAATGATGCGATTGACCAAGTAGTCAATTGCCAAGAACAACAAGACCGCCACGATGATGAGGCCCCACCAAGGGATTTGCACCCACACCACAAAGATCATGCGCTCGAACACGCGGTAGAGGATGTAGCCAAAAATGAGGGTGGTGATGAGTGACGCCAACTTGTGACGAAAAGATGGATTCATGGCTTAATTGTATTGTGGGCGGCAAGTGGCCTAGCGTTTAATGAATTTGCCGCGCCCAACCTGTCCGACAAACTGCTGATTGCGCACGATGACTTCGCCCCGTGCCACCACGTCGCGCGTCCAACCCTCGACCGCGATATTCTCATAGGCCGAGTAATCCATGCTCGAATGCAGGTCGCTTTGGTTGAGTGATTTGCGAATGTGTGGGTCAAATACCACCACATCGGCATCATAGCCCACCGCGAGGCGACCTTTGCTGGTCAATTGATGCAATTCTGCCGGGCGCGTGCAGCACGAACGCACCCAAGCTTGTAAGGTGATTTTGCCAGCCCGCACTCCAAAATGATGCACCACACCCATGCGCACCTCGATGCCCGGCACGCCGCCCGGCATTTTTGTGAAATCGTCTTTGCCGGTGTCTTTTTGCGCAACGGTGAAGGGGCAATGGTCGCTGCTGACGAGGTCGAGCGTGCCCGCGTGCAACATGCGCCACATCGCGTCTTGGTCGGCTTGGGGGCGCAGCGGCGGCGAACATACCCACAAATGCCCGTCTGGGCGCTTGAGATATTCGTCGGTGAAGACCAAATATTGCGGGCAAGTTTCGCCAAACACATGCCCGACGCCCCGCGCTTTGGCCTCGCCGATGACATTGACCGCAGTTTCGCAGCCGAGATGAAAGATCAACACTTGGGCGCCGGTGTCCTCGGCCAACGACACCACGCGCTGCACCGACTCACGCTCTAGCCAAGGTGGGCGGGTGCGGTTGTGCCAATGTGCATTTGACATGGCGTAAGGCGAGCGCTGGGCGGCTGCCACATCCCCCGATTGATGCAACCGTGCTTGCTCGCGGGCAATGTCGCGTTTGGCTTGCTCGCGCAATGACTCAATAACATCGCCATGTTCGGCGTGAATACAGGCCAATCCCCCTACGGCTTGAATGCCAGCCAAGGCGCGATATAAATCGCCGTCTTGCACCTGCATATTGGGGTAGGCCGTATACATTTTGAAGGTGGCACAACCGGCGGCACGGGCGGCGGGAATTTCAGCAATTCGTTCGGCACTGATAACACGCGGCACGCCGTCAATCGGGTAGAGATCGGGCTGAAGGGTCATGTGCAGCCCATAGTCAATGACAGCATCGGTGGCTTCGGCAATGCGCAAATGCAGCGCATCCACCAAATGCTCGCCGGGTGTCATATCAACAAAATCAACAATGGTGGTTGTGCCGCCGAGCGCGGCAGCAATGGTTCCGCTGCGCCAACTGTCGGCGGTGCGGCCCACGCCCGTGCGCATGTGCAAATGCTCGTGCGCGTCAATTCCGCCGGGCATGACATAGCAGCCGCTGGCGTCAATGACATTTTGGGTTGAGGGCAGGCTGGGCGAGGGTGGCATGATCGCCGCGATTTTGCCGTTTTTAATGCCTATATTGGCATGTGAGGTTGAATCGGCAGTGATGACTGTGCCGTTTGTGATGATTAAATCGAAATCCATGCCTATATTTTATGGCATCGGATGAGGGGGGGCATGAGTGATGAGGGATGAGTAATGAGTAATGAGTAATACCAATCGCTTAATCAAAGTGGACAAGGTTGTAGGGGTAAGGCATTCGCCAAGGCATCGCCCCCAAGCGTAAATCGCTCAATGGGTGACGGCGAATGCCTTACCCG
>JAHBAL020000146.1 GCA_018500105.2 Anaerolineae bacterium | reverse complement strand
TGTCATTTTCAAAATCCGATTTTTACCATGATCTTGTCACTCGTCTCTTCATTATTCGTTACAATTTGAACAAGGCATTGGCATTTTGACCACTACCTATTATTTATCTTACAACCAGCAAATGCAAGATGAACATTCGTAAAGTATTTATTATCAAACAAGTGAACATTTTGGGGATGTTGTCCTATAATTCGAATATTGTTTTTTAAGATTGTTAGGATTGGGTGGAAAAGATGTAATACAGTATTCAGCCATAATACTTCAGCCCCTTTACTTAAAGATGTTTCAATCCCATCTGTTGTATCAGGAAAACACCAGTCCATATGTTGATGGGGATCAGGATTATTTGTTGGTAAAATAACATTAAATCCATGTGTATATAATGAATAAGAAATATCCGCGCCGCTGTCCGAGTACCCGCCAAATTTAGGTGGTTTTCGAATACCATCTATTATTGGGGGAGAGCAGGCTTGAAAAAATATTGCAATTGGTTTTTTTTGCTAAAGAATACTGCGTTTTCATATTTTTGCGAAATTTTTATAAAAACTTCCCGCATATAATTAATTAAATATAACATTTAATGCCAAGATTTTGATTTTGAAAAAATAGATGGAATTTTGTGAAGTAAAATTCTGTGTTTTTGTAAAATTTTAGATTTAGCCAAGCAAAACAGAAAGAGAATTGAGAATCAAGTCCAGCTTTTAAATGCTTTAAGATTTGTCGTTTTTTTATTCAAATTCTTGTTAATTTGGCCTGAAGAGGATTTTTGTTCTAAATCAGAGATGTGTGTCATTGCGAATTAATTAGAATTGCCAAAAGAAAATATAAACTTGTGGGCAATTATTGCAGTTATTACGCACAAAAACGCTGGTAGAAACATAACTGCTTCTCGCCCTGCATAAGTATATAAGAGACCAGAGAATAATGCCCCTAATAATCTCCCAATATTTTTCGAACTTTGGATCATTCCTATTGACTTTCCAATACTTGTTGATGATTCAGAAACTAACGTTGCTAATCCGGTAATAGGTGAAACTAAAAATCCGGAAGATAATATGATTAATCCTAATGGAAATAGCATGTAGTCAATTCTTGGTAAAAATACTATACTCATTAAGGAAAATGCTCTAATTAAGAGTCCATATTTGATAAGTTTTCTTTCACCCCATTTTTTTATTAAAATATTTATTAGAGATAATTGTAAAACTATGTTTATAACACCCATATAACTTAGGGTTGACCCTGTATATAAACGCGAATAATTTTCTGAATAGCCCTGATCCAACAAAAAATCACTAATCCAAACAGGCCAAATGACTTGAAAAATAAAAAAAGACAATCTTTCTGTTGCAGAGATAATTAATAACTTCCAGAAACTCCAATTTATGTTATTTGAGACGGTCGTATTGGAATAACTTTTTTGATAAGAAAGTTGTTTTGCTTGATAAGAAGGTAGTTTTGAAGGTTGTATTGAATTGTTTTTAAGAACAAATGCAGAAGCAATCATTGATATAATTACTATTAAACTCCCTACAATAAATGGAATTGAGAATCCAAAATTTATACTCAGTAAAGAACCAATAATAGGGCCGATAAAAACACTAGCGTTATATCCTGCACCAAGAATTGTAAAGCCTCTAGTTCTTGTTGTTTTATCAGTTAGACTTCCAACATATGACTGTGCTATTACAAAATTTCCACCAGTAAGTCCATCCAAGAATCGTGCAATGTAAAGCGTTAAAATTGTTGGAAATGTGGCACATAAAATCAGAGAAATTAAAGTCCCAAGTTGACATATCAACATTATTTTTCTTTGCCCATAGACATCAGATAGCTGCCCAATTTTCGGAGAAGTAATTGATTGAACAAGAAAAAACAAAGTAGTACTAGATGCGATATGAAACGCTGCATTTCCACCTTCTGATGAAATCAAAAATGGAAAAAGCGGAATGTTTATTCCATAACCTAAACTATCTGTTAAAACAATCAAAAATATTGAAATTTCTTGACTTCGTGTCATTTAAAAGGTCCCCGATACTTTTGGAATTTGTGGGGGTAATTTTACCCACCATAATATATACGGCCTGTTGTTGTCGCAAGCCGTATATATGGCTTGGTGCTTGCATTCAATAACCTAAGGAAGTCGGTGTTTTGATAGCTTTTATAGTCGTTATGAATAACTTTTATCCAAAACATGCTGTTTCATCTCTCAACCCAAGAGATTACCCTGCAAAATCTGTTAGTATTAGCAAATTGGGAATGTGAGTCATTACCATTTCTGAAAAATCAAATAATTAATCGATCTAAATGGGAGGAGGCTTGGGAATTAAATATGGTTTTTGCTTTTAAAGATTTTTGTTTCCTGTGATTTAAATTATTGTTAATGCGACTTGATTGGCGCTTTTATTTAAAATCAGGGGTGTGATCCATTACATTTCCTTCAACTTTGGCTTGGAGGTCGATTTGAGTACGAATAAACTCACTACGGAATCTTGCAGAATTAGGTTGTTTTAACCATACATTGGATGCAAAATTGCAGCTTCTCGTATACAATCTTCCATTTGTAATTGGTTTGACAAATTGAGTTTGATGCCAAATTTAATATCTACAAAAAGATTGGTAAACATCGTTGGTACGTCACAATATGCTGCAAGGTGATTTATTGCTCGGTGCATGCGTGGTCTATTTTCGGCATTCAGCATTTCATGAGGGTTTGCACTAACCCACATTCTACGAAATCGTCTGTTCATGCCAAATATCTTTTCACGCCCATGTAGAACACGCCAATTATCCACAATCAGAATTTCTTTTTGTCGTAATGGAACATATTGTCGAAATTTTTCGTTGTGATGATAGTTTTTATGAACAGATTTCATGCTTTCAAATGACCATGTGGGGCAATAAACTGCTTGATCAAAACGAAATCTTACACCAAAATTACCATTTGACAGTTTACGATATACAGATACACCATAGGCAATTTGATCATCACGACAAAAAGCTGCACAACCAGGGGCAGATAATGTCTTAATGAGAGATGGATTTGTGTGTAGTAATTCAAGTAATATTTTTTGATGATCAACAATTACATTCTCTCCCCCAGAATCTGCAGGAACTACGCACTGCAAAAAAAGAATTTTCGGAGAGGTAATGGTTTGCATTTTGCCATTGACAAGAAACATACCGTTCAAAAAAGAAGCATCTGTATGCATATCAAAAGGATCATTAGAAGCAACTCCACGATACTCGTCAATATTTTCTTTCCAATCACCAGACAAGGTATCACCTCCCAATCCAACAATTCCTTGTTCATTTGATCGGACATGTGTTTGCAAATTTCCAAAACTTGATGCAATTTGGAGTAGTGTTTCGGGATCTGAATTCCACGCTTCAATAATGCACCATCCTTCATTGTGTAGATGATTTGCAATATCGATTTTTTGAGAGACGAAACCCTCATAAGAAGATGCATAAACCCTATTTATCATGTTTATATATTTATTGTAATAATTAAGATATTTTTTAATCTATTTAAATATGATAACAGATAAATTTGAAATTAACTTGACGACTGCGGGTCAAAAACAGGTCAAAATCGGGTCAAAAATCTAAGCGCCGCATGCCCGATGCCATTCAGCATCTGTCACCAAACGATAACCATGCCCACGCGCACAGATCAAATAAGGCGGGTCAGTTTTAATGCTATTCAATTTGCGCTGCAAGCGTTTCGCGCAATTGCTGACTTGGTTTGGGGTACCACCTGTCTTTGGGCAACACCCCCAAACTTGGCTGAGCAAGTCGTCATGGCTAACTACACAGCCTTGACAGGCCGATAAACAGCGCAAAAATTTTAACTCCAATGGGGTAAGCAAATAGCTGACTTCGCCCACTTGCACATAACACGCACCAAAGTTGATGTATAACTGACCAATCATTAATGTTTCATCTGAGGGTGCGTATGATATATGTGATTTTTTTTGGGGGAGGGGTAAAATTTATCATCATTCTCTTGCATATTGACTCATCTTTGATCAATATCTGCGAAAATAAGACCTTCTCTCATATTATGATGGCAAAGTTACCCAATAACCTTAAATAAATTTGACAAATTCCCTACGATTTCCCACTGACCCATTGTGCTTGAAAACATTAGGGTTGTAACGCAGCAAAGTGGCAAAGTAGAATTAAGACCTTGCTACTTTGCTACTTTGCCACCTTGTCCCATGATTCTCGGATTATTTGAAACTCATATTAACGTAAGCAACCTTGAACGCTCGATTGCCTTTTACCGCGACGTGCTTGGCCTTGAGCTTGGTTCGCTTGAACAAGATCGTCGCGTGGCGTTTTTCTGGCTCGGCAAGCGTGGCGAGGCCATGCTGGGGCTGTGGGAAAAACCGCCCGCCGACGTTCAGCGCCAACATTTCGCCTTTCGCTCTAGTATCGAGTTGATTCGGCATCACGCCCAGCACTACTTGCGCAGCCGCAATTTACCCGCCCGCAATTTTCTAAACGACGGCACAGACGAGCCGATGGTATTTGGCTGGATGCCCGCCATCGCTATTTACTTTGATGACCCTGACGGACATTCGCTCGAGTTCATCGCCATGCTGCCCGACGCACCCAAACCCGATGTTGGCGTGGTCAATTGGGCAACATGGCAACAAATCAATAAGACGGCTTAGACTGCTCATCGAATGTGGCAAGTCGTTGCAGGGAGATAGTCTCGCAGATAAAATATTCGTCAGCCATCGGTATAGGCATGTTCTATAGTGGCAAATACAACTTATTGGCAAAAGCAGGCCGCCCAATCAACCCAACTTCATTAACCCTTTCGGTTGGCCTGCTTTTAAATTTTGTATTTATCACCGAAAGGCATGAACAAGAATCGCACAAATACCGCTACTGCCGCTTTTTCTTTTGGCAATTGGATCACTGGCGCATTGACTGCGTTTGGCTTTATTGCCAGCAGCGCCATTATCGCAATTTCACTGTCTAACACACCGGCCTCGGCAGATCTGGTCGCCAAAGACAAGGCCCCCGTGATCGAGCAAAATCGCAGCGAGGTCATCCATGTTCAAATCGGTCATAGCAGCCTTGCACCCACCGCCCAAGATGCGGTGGTGTATGAGGATAGCGTTAATATTGGCTGGAAAGTCTGGACAGCGCAATACAATGCCAGCCAAGCTGGCCCTCAACCGAATACTAGCCGCAGCTTGGCCGTCACCTTCGCAGCGGGCGAGTGGGCGGGCATGGCCTTAGTCGCATCCACCCCGCTCATTGGCGCCGAGTATCGCGCCATCACCTTGCGGGTTCATGGCGGCGCAACGGTCACGCCGTTGACAATTTACACCGAGGAAACCGAAGACGCGGGCGGCGCATCGCCGCTCACCTACCAACTTTCGGTCGCTGCCAATACTTGGCAAGATGTGGTTGTGCCGCTCAGCGCCTTGGGCAATCCTAACCTCATTCGCCGCATCAATGTGCTTTACACCGGCGATGTTAAGCCCAAAACCATTTACTTCGATCAAGTGCGCCTCGTCGCCAACCGCCCCGATATCCCCAGCACCACCGAGATCACGATTTTAGACAACGGCAACGCCAGCAAAATTGACTCGCGCATGTTTGGCACAAACGTGCCGCTGTGGATGATTGGGCGGCTGTATGATGCCAACGGTAACCGCTACACCCCCCAACGCCTGATTGACCGCACCAAGTCGTCAGGCGTTAATTTATTGCGTATGCCGGGCGATCAATTGGGTTCAAACACCTACGGCTGGCTCGATTGTGAGGCTGGGCCGGGTGGGCAATATGTCATCAATGGCGTGTCGTATCGTGTGCCGAGCCACGCCGCCACCTGCCAAATTTTTGACCACGCCCGCCCCAGCGATTTTTTGCAATTCGCCAAGGCCGTCAATCAACCCGTCATGTGGACGATCAACCCATCTACCAGCGCCCAAGAAGCGGCAGCGCTCGTGGCATTTTTTAATGGCAATGTCGGCGACATGCGCAGCATTGGCCGCGATTTCAAGGGCGATGATTGGCGCACAGTAGATCATTGGGCGCGTTTGCGGGCAGCGCGGGGCTTCAACGCGCCGCTCGGTGTCAAATTGTGGGAGGTCGGCAACGAGCTTTACAACTGCCAACCCGAATTTTGGACCTGCGACTCGGCGGCCTATATGCAAGGCAAAAGCGGGCAAAACACCGGCTATTGGGAATTTGTGACCGCCATGAAGGCGATTGACGCCAGCATTTCGGTCGGTGCGGTGGGCACAGCCAATTTGCGCGGTGATTATGGGCGCTATGACGATTGGGGCCGCAAGGTGATCGAATCGGCGCAAAGCAAAAACACCCCGCTCGATTTTTACACCGTTCACGTTTACCCGTATGCCGATTGCAATTATGATGCGGCGACGCAGCGCTGCGGCGATGGCGGACAGCCGATGAGCTATGACGCTTTACTCATGCAACCCCATGCCGAATGGGGCAAAATCCAAAGCACGTTGCGCAGCGCCTATCAGCCCGTTGCGAATGTGTCTGGGCAGCCGCTTAATGTGGCCGTGACCGAATTTAACCTGAGCGGCGAGACGATTGACCGCGCCACCAACATGACCCGCACCGTCAACGCCTTGTTCATGGCTGACACGCTCGGCCAAATGATCAAACACGGCTACACCATCGCAGCCAATTGGGCCTTGGCCAATTGCACCGACGAGACCACCAGCACCGACACCGGCATGATGGGCGAACCCTTTGGCTTGGGGGCAAACACCTATGGGCGGCGTTCGCACTACTATGTTTATCCATTATGGCAGCGCTTCGGGCGCAATTTGCTGCCGGTGTCGTCGCCCCTCAGTGGCGCGACCCAACTCAGCCTATATGGCGGCAAGACCGCCGACGGCAAATATACGCTGATGGCGATTAACAAAAGCGGCCAGCCCATTCGCACCGCGCTAAAAGTCGCATTGCCAAATGGGACGATGTTGGACATGACCGGCGGCACAGTAGATGTTCTGCGGGCCTCGTCACTCGACAATGCCAATCCAACCTTTAACGGCAAAGCTGAGAGCGAGATCGCCGACGACTTGTCGAATGTGCCCTCAATGACTTTACCGGCTGGCAATGTCTATACCTTCGAGCCAAATTCGGTCACGGTTTTGCACATAAACACCGCAACGAGTGTTGCCATCACCGCCACCCCGACCCCTGCGCCCGCACAACCCTGTCTCTTATACACATCT
>JAHBAL020000144.1 GCA_018500105.2 Anaerolineae bacterium | reverse complement strand
GTGTGACGTTTGTATGGGTTGAGGCGATAGGGATCCCTCACAGTTTACCCTGAGCCTGTTGAAGGGTATCGGGATGACGCATCAAATATACGCATATATCTAAGTTTCTGAGCACCCTTCAACAAGCTCAGGGTAAACTATGAGGAGGAATCTTTGCGTAAACATAATCATCATGCTGATTTTCCGCAAAGACCCCTCGCTGCGCTTCGGGGTGACGTGGCAATTTATTTAACCTGTTTTATTCCATTTTGATGAAGTGGTTGGTATAACTGCCAACGATGCGTTGACAGTTCGGGGCTTACGCGCATTAAAAATATTTCGCCCCAAAAAACACAAAGGCCACAAAGAAAAGAAAGGTTTACCAATGCAAATCTTTGAGTTCTTTGTCACCTTTGTGGTAAAAATCAAACTTTCGCGTAAGTCCTCAGTTCTTCAACTGCGTTCATGTTTTGCCATAAACGCTTCGATGGTTGTGACAAAGTGAACGGGCGTTTCTTGCATGGGGTAATGCCCGGCGTTGGCAATGACATGCAACTCGGCGTTGGGCATCCATTGCATGATCGTGCCTTTGACGGCATCGGTGGGCACGCCCAAATCATATTCGCCAGTGATGGCAAGAAACGGCACGGCACAGCCCGGCATCTTGTCGGCAAAATTTTCGGCCTGCCACATATAAAAATAATCGCGGTAGGCATCGGGCGTAGTCGTGCGCAGCGATTCGCTGATCATGCGTTGCTCCCATGTCTTACTCAGCCGGTTGCCGGTGGTGATCATACAAATCATGCCGCGATTGTCGGGCTTTTCCCACGCCGTGCTAAACAGCGCGAAACCGCCTTCGTCGAAGGGGATGGCAATGGCAGGCACAGGCGTGACGCCGACGGCGCTCTTGAGCCGTGCGCCATGATGCGAGCACAGATATTGGGCCACTTTGCCCATCATCGAATGCCCAACAAAGTGAAAACGCGCCCAGCCCAACGCATCGGCCAGCGCCACCACATCGCCTGCCACCTCGGCATTGGTGTGCTGCCCCGCCATCTCGCGTGAGCCGCCATAACCACGCGGGTCGGCAAAGCAATAGGTGAATTTGGTGCGATCAAGATAATCGAAGGTCGGCTGAAATACGGTGTGGTCACCCAGCCAACCACCCATCACGATGACTTTTTCGGGGCCGTTCCCGATGAGGGTATGTGACAAAATTGTGCTCATGTGTTTACTCATAAATGATAAAAAGGGGTTAGAAATATTATACTGACGACAAAGTCAAATTAAAATAGCTCGCATGAACACGCCGATGACTCTCTCGCAAACCAACAAAACCGTCCAAATCGTGGGCAAAATCGCGGCCATTTTTGGCCTATTGGCGCTGGCGTTGCAGTTTTATATCAACGTCACCAACTCGTTTAACGCTGGCAAAGGCATATTAGACGCCATCGAACGGTTTATCAGTTTCTTCACCATCACCACCAATATTTACGCCACCCTCACCTTTGCCGCCCATGGCTGGGCCAATAGTAACAACAAATTGTTGCGTTTTTTCCGCCACCCCGCCAACCTCACCTCGGCAGCCGCCTGTATTATGGTGGTATGGTCAATCTTTCATTTTGTGCTGCGCAACCCCGCCGGGTTACAAGGGCTAAATTATTGGGCCGATCTGGCCTTGCACTACATCAACCCCTTCCTAACGGTGGTGTTTTGGTGGCTGGTGTTGCCACGTGGCAATAGCGGCGTCAACCGCAACAGTTGGGGGTATTTACTGTGGTATCCACTCTATTACCTGATTTATGTGTTTGTGCGCGGCGCAATTGTCAATTCATACCCTTACTTTTTCATCAATGTCAACAATTTGGGCTACCCACTCGCTTTTCTCAATGCAGGCGGCATCACCTTGTTGCTCATCAGCATCATTTTGCTCTTTGCACTCATCAATCGTTTTGCCGGTCGTTCCCCTGTCAAGGCATAAAACTCTCTTCTCAAAAAAGCCGCCATTTGCTAGCAAATGGCGGCTTTTTTTTTCACGTCCATACGCATCGCGCCCTATTTTCCCATCGCCAAGATTAGACCGCTGACAAAGGGGATGAGCCACAAAAACCACACAATCAAACTAAAGCGGTGAAAATTGCGCACCGCATCTTCACGTTTCAACATCAGCACTCCCGTTGCCCATACCGCGTGAACAATCATCAAAATGATCGCCGCCAACCCCGTGACAGCATGCATGTTGAATGAAAACGAGCCAGCAATTCGCCCCATCAGGGTGGTTCCCAGCGTATCGAAAATTAGCCCAAGCCAAAAGAAAATCAAGTGCCAAGCCTTGAGCCGCCCGACGATTTTCTCGCCCCACACTCCAACTGTGTAAAAGGTGAGTGCCAAGACCATTGAGAGGATTGCAATAGGTAGAAGTGACATGTTTATTTTTTTACTCCATTTTGATTAGTTTTTTTTATAATAGTCAACATTGACCATTGATGTGATTATATCGTGTTTGGTGTTTTTAGTCAAGGTTGATCAGTTGTTTTTGAATAGTCAATATTGATTATCTGTCATCTTCTTGGCCTATACTCAGAAACCAAGAGAATCCGCACCGAGAATAAAAAATTAAAACATGAATGAACACCTTGACAATCTCCAAACATTGAATAGACTATAGGATAAAGTGATCGTTGAAACTGCGCAAAACAACCTGCATCTCAGCCAAACTCTGGGCAAAGTGTGTGACCTGCAAGTTGCAGCCTAAGAAAACCCCAATCGGCATCCCAGCCAATTGGGGTTTTTACGTTTTTAACGAACAAGAGATAACGGAGAAAGTTTATGAATCATACTGTTACGATAACCATAAATGGGGTAAAGCACACCCGCGAGGTCGAACCGCGCACGCTGCTCGCCAGCTTCATCCGCGACCATGTCGGCCTGACTGGCACAAATGTTGGCTGCGACACCAGTCAATGCGGTGCTTGCACCGTGCATGTTGACGGGCAAGCGGTGAAAAGCTGCACCGTATTGGCTGTGCAGGCCGATGGCAGCAGCGTGACGACGATTGAAGGCATGGCCCAAGGTGGCAAGCTTCATGCAGTTCAGCAAGCATTTTGGGATCAACACGGCTTGCAATGTGGGTATTGCACCCCCGGCATGATCATGAGCATCAGCTATATGTTGAAGCAAAACCCAAATGCCAGCGAAGAAGAAATTCGACACGGGCTAGAGGGCAATATTTGTCGCTGCACCGGCTACCAAAACATCGTTAAGGCCGCCTTGCAAGCCCGTGAGGCGCTTTCAAATTGAAAATTTAAAATTTAGAACTAAAAATCAAAAATTAGGGATATTAAATTCCAATTTTTAATTTTCCATTTTAAATTTTAAATTTTCCAAAAGGGAATACCTATGTCAAAATTAGTTGGACAATCCATTAAACGTAAGGAAGACCCGCGTTTTGTGCAAGGCAAAGGCAGCTACGTCGCCAATTTGAATATCGCTGGCATGGCCCACCTTGCCCTAAAGCGCAGCCCCCACGCCCATGCCAAAATTGTTAGCATTGACACCAGTAAGGCCGCTGCCCTGCCCGGCGTTATCGCCGTATTTACAGGTCAAGATCTAATTGACGGCGGCTGTGGCAAATTGCCATGCGGCTGGAATGTGCCGAATATTAAAGTGCCGACGCGCTGGGCCATTCAACCCGTTGGCGACAAAGTGCGGCACGTTGGCGACACAATCGCGGCGGTCGTGGCCGAAAGTCGCTATATTGCGCAAGACGCGCTCGATTTGATCGAGGTCGAATACGAAGTGCTGCCCGCCAGCTTGGGCGCAAAAGCCACCGTCACCAGCGGCATCGTCATTCACGACGATTTGCCAGACAACACCAGCTACCCTTGGGCGATTGGTGACCTACCTGCCGCCGAAGCAGGGTTGTCCGCCGCCGATCATGTGGTTGAGCTAAAAGACCTGATCAACACCCGCCTCATCGCCAACGCCATGGAGCCACGCGCCGCCGCCGCGCAGTGGAGCGAAATGACCGAGGAGATGACGCTGTGGACGACCAGCCAAAACCCGCACCCCATCCGTTTGCTGCTCAGCGCCTTCACCTTGGGTATTCCAGAGCACAAACTGCGCGTCATTTCGCCCGACGTCGGTGGTGGTTTCGGCAGCAAGATCTTCCATTACCCCGAAGAAATTATCACCCCTTGGATTGCGCGTAAGCTCAACCGCCCAGTGAAATGGGTGGCGACCCGCAGCGAAGCCAGCATGACCGACTCGCAAGGCCGCGACCATGTCAGCACCATTAAGGTGGGGGTGAAGAATGACGGCACAATTACCGCCATTCACATTTCGACCCACGCCGACCAAGGCGCATACCTCTCGACCTTTGCGCCGCTTATCCCCACCGCGCTTTACCTCACCCTCATGACCGGCTTGTATAAAGTGCCGGGCGTGTATGGCGAAGTGTGGGGCACGATCACCAACACAACACCGGTAGATGCCTATCGCGGGGCTGGTCGCCCCGAAGCGTGTTATGCACTTGAACGCGCCATTGATGTTGCCGCCCGCAAAATCAATATGGACCCGATTGCCTTGCGCCGCAAAAACTTCATTCCGGCCAACGAATTCCCCTATCAAACACCGGTGGCGTTGCAATACGACAGCGGCGATTATCACAAACTGTTTGACAAACTCGAAGAGATCAGCGATTACAACGGCCTCGTTGCCAAACGTGATGCCGCCCGCGCTGCCGGTAAATTGGCCGGTATCGGCGTGGTTGGCGCGATCGAAGCCTCTGGCCCTGCCCCATCGAAGGTGGCCGGTGCGCTCGGTGGCGCTGTCGGTTTCTGGGAAAGCGCCGTCATGCGGGTGCATCCCTCTGGCAAAGTTAGCTTGATGACTGGCTCGCACTCACACGGGCAAGGTCACGAAACCGCCTTTGCCCAAGTGGTGGCCGATGAATTGGGTATCGGCGTCAACGATGTGGATATTGTGCATGGCGATACGGCGAAAATTCCGTTCGGCATGGGCAGCTATGGCAGCCGCAGTTTGAACGTGGGCGGCAGCGCCATCGTAAAAGCGGGCGAAAAAGTGCGCAACAAGATGCTGAAAATCGCCGCGCATCAACTTGAGGCCAGCGAAAGCGATTTGGTGTATGACCGTGAAAACGGCAGAGTGTATGTGAAGGGTGCGCCAAGCAAGTCGAAAGCCTTTGGCGAATTGGCCTTTGCGGCCTACACCGCGCACAATTTGCCGGATGGGCTTGAGCCGGGCATGGAAGAGCAGTCATTCTACGACCCAGCCAACTTTACCTTCCCCAACAGCGCCCATATCGCTTATGTTGAGGTAGACAAAGATACCGGCGAGGTTAACCTGCAAAAATATTACGCCGTAGACGATGTCGGCAACGTGGTCAACCCGATGATTGTGGAAGGCCAAATCGTCGGCGGCATCGTGCAAGGCATTGGGCAAGCGCTATATGAGCATGGGGCGTATGATGCCGATGGTCAACCGCAAACCTTGACCTTCATGGATTACGCGATGCCGAAGGCGCAATTTTTCCCAAGATTTGAAGTGGCCCGCACGGTCACGCCTTCGCCGCACAACCCGTTGGGCGTGAAAGGCGCAGGCGAAATGGGAACCATCGCCGCCACGCCAGCCGTCGCCAATGCCGTCATGGACGCCATCGCCCCGCTCGGCGTTGAGCACATCGAGCTACCGCTCACCCCACAACGGATTTGGAAAGCGATCAATAAAATTTAAAATTGAAAATGTAAAATGTAAAATTGAAATAAAGATAAGCTCTTAATTTCAATTTTACATTTTAAATTTTACATTTTAAATTTCAAAAAGATGGTTGGACCGGAGAAGATTCAAGAGCGCACATTTAAATTTGCGTGCCGAGTTGTCAAATTGCATCAATATTTATCGAAGATGGATGAAAGTGCAAAAATACTCAGCAAACAATTATTGCGCTCTGGGACTTCGATCGGAGCAAATTTAGAAGAAGCCGAAGCCGGACAAAGTCGAGCCGATTTTGTATCCAAATGTGTCATTGCGCTGAAAGAAGCGAGAGAAACACATTATTGGTTGCGATTATTGGGAGAAACGAATTTGGTGGCAGTTGAAAAAATTACACCAATCACACAAGAGGCGAAAGAAATTGTGGCAATTTTGACAACTATTGTTAAAAACTCACGAAATAACGCGGCTGAAATCTAATTCTAAATTTTCCATTTTCAATTTTAAATTTACGGAGTATAAATGTTTCCAGCAAATTTTGATTATTACCGCGCAGGGTCGTTGGCAGAAGCAGTTGACTTGCTGCAAAAGAACCCCGGCGCAAAAGTTTTGGCCGGTGGGCACAGCCTTGTGCCTGCCATGAAATTGCGGGTGGCCGGCCCGTCGGCGTTGGTGGATATTGGGCGAATTGCTGATCTAAAAGGCATTTCGCTGGCAAATGGTCAATTGACAATTGGGGCACTCACCACCCACGCCGAAGTTGCCAATTCACCATTGGTGAAGGATAACTGCGGCGTATTGGCGCAGGCGGCTGGGCAAATTGGCGACCAAATGATCCGCAATCGCGGCACCATTGGTGGTTCGTTGGCGCACGCTGACCCCGCTGCCGATTACCCGACCGTCATCCGCGCTGTTGGGGCTATGATCACAGTGTTTGGGCCAAATGGCTTGCGCATGATCAATGCCGATAGCTTCTTCACCGACTTGTTCAGCACGGCCTTGGCCGATGGTGAAATCATCACCTCGGTCACAGTTGCGGCGCAAGATGCCAGCACACGCGGCAGCTACTACAAGATTCCGCATCCCGCATCAGGCTACGCTGTTGTGGGCGCGTGTGCCATTGTCAGCCAAGCCGATGGTGTATGCAGCAGCGTATCGGTAACCGTAGGCGGCGCAACCGCCAACCCTGTGCGCTGTGCCGGTGTCGAGAGCGCCTTGATCGGCAAAGCTGCCAACGAGGCGAATATTGCCGCCGCCGCCGCCAAGACCGACGAATCGGTCAACGCGACGATGGGCGATCAATACGCCAGCAGCGAATATCGCAACCACTTGGCCGCCGTCGCGGTCAAGCGTGCGCTGATGGCTGCATCTGCTTGACGTTGAAAGTTGAGAGTTGAGGGTTGATAGTTGATAGTGTGTTTGCCTCTCAACTCTCAACGCTCAACTCTCAACTTTATGAACAACTCTGAACTCTGTTTCATGCCCGCCCATGAGTTGGCGGCCCACATTCGTAACAAAGAATTAAGCGCCGTCGAGGTCATGCAGGCGCATTTGACGCAAATTGAGCGCGTCAATCCCAAGGTCAACGCTATTGTCACCTTGGTGGCCGAGCAAGCCCTCGCCAATGCGCAGTTGGCCGACGCCGCCCAAGCGCGTGGCGAGGCACTTGGCCCATTGCACGGGCTGCCCGTTGCCCACAAAGATTTGGCCGAAACGGCGGGCATTCGCACCACCTATGGCTCGCCCATTTACAAAGACAATGTGCCCAGCGAAGATGCGCTGCATGTGGCGCGGCTAAAAAACGCCGGCGCCATTACCGTTGGCAAAACCAATACCCCCGAATTTGGAGCCGGTTCGCAAACCTTTAACGCCGTATTTGGTGCAACCGTCAACCCGTATGATTTCAGCAAAACCTGCGGCGGCAGCAGCGGCGGCGCGGCGACAGCCTTGGCCTGTGGCCTCATTCCCATTGCCGATGGCAGCGACATGGGCGGCTCGCTGCGCAACCCAGCCGCATTTTGCAATGTGGTGGGATTACGGCCTTCGCCCGGGCGCGTGCCCATGCACCCCGACAAGCAAATGTGGGGCACTCTGGGCGTAGATGGGCCAATGGCCCGCACGGTGAGCGACGTGGCCTTGATGCTGAGTGCGATGGCGGGGCCAGACCCGCGTGTGCCGATGTCACTGACCGATTCGCCCGCCCAATTTGCCCAGCCGCTTGAGCGTAATTTGAAAGGCGTGCGGGTGGCGTGGCTCGGCCAATTGCCCGGCGTGAAATTTGACAAGCGAATCACCGCCGTTATCGAGTCACAACGCGCCACCTTCGAGGCGTTGGGGTGCATTGTCGAAGATGCCGCACCCGATTTTAGCGATGCCGACGAGGTGTTTAACGTGTTGCGGGCTTACAATTTTGTGCTGAGTCGCCACCACGAATACACCCATCATCGGCATTTGCTCAAAGACACGATCATTTGGAATTATGAGCAAGGGCTAACACTAAGCGCCGAAACCGTCGCGCTGGCCGAGATCAAACGTGCGGCTTTGTGGCAGCGTGTGCGCAAATTTATGCAGACCTACGAATTTATGGTGCTGCCGGTCACGCAAGTGCCGCCATTTGATGTGACGCAGCCCTATGTCACCGAAATTGACGGCGAAGTCATGCCAAATTACATCGCGTGGATGAAATCGTGCTACTACATTTCGGTGCTGGGCAATCCGGCCATTTCTGTGCCCGCTGGGTTCACCGCCGAGGGCTTGCCGGTTGGGTTGCAGATCGTCGGACGACTGCGAGAGGATTTTTCGCTGTTGCAAATGGCGTATGGGTTTGAGCAGGCCACACAGGTTGGGCAAAGAAAGCCGGTGGTTTGAAATAGATCTCTATACACCTATATATGCGTATTACAATACACATATATAGGTGTATACATGCGCACAAATATCGTTTTAAATGATGATCTGGTTGCGGAAGCATTTAAATATGCAATTGACATTAAAACAAAAAGGGAATTGATTGAAATTGCCTTACAGGAATTTATTCGGGTTAGAAAAATAAAAGATCTGCGCGATTTAAAAGGAAAAATACAATTCTCAGATGGCTATGACCATAAAAATATGAGGGGTGACGATGGTCCTCGTTGACACCTCGGTTTTGATTGACTTTTTAAAAGGTGTCTCGAATGAGGCTGTAACCTTATTCGACGAAGTTCTTGCAAGACAAATTCCTTACGGCATCAATTACTTCATTTATCAAGAGGTATTGCAAGGTGCGAGAAATCAAAGCGAATTTAACAAACTAAAATCATATTTAGAGACAATCCCTTTTTATAACTTACCTGATCGAAAAGAATCTTACGAAAAAGCCGCATATTTGAATGTGCTGTGCAGGCAATCAGGGATAACAGTAAGAAGCACAATAGATTTGCTTATTGTGCAAACTGTCATTGACAATAATTTATACCTGTTGCACAAAGACACCGATTTTGTCAATATTGCAAAAGTCGTTCCAAAGCTAAAGATTTATCGGCAAAGCTTTCATTAACCCGTGCCCATCCCCATTCTTGCCACCAAAATTTACACGCC
The DNA here is from genome assembly GCA_018500105.2 of Anaerolineae bacterium. GTDB lineage: Bacteria > Chloroflexota > Anaerolineae > J036 > Brachytrichaceae > AQU-03. Next base: position 6,105 of record JAHBAL020000144.1, on the reverse strand, counting down.
GCCGCCGAAGGCAAAGGTGGTTGTGCGCGCCGACCTCATTGCCCGGCTAAACGAAGGCATACAGCGCAAGCTAACGCTGATCTCGGCCCCCGCCGGATTCGGCAAAACCACCTTGGTGAGCGAATGGGCCGCCATTTATCCGCATCCAGTGGCATGGGTGTCGCTCGATGAAGGCGACAGCGACCCAACCCGTTTTCTGGCTTATCTCGTCGCTACAGTCCAAGGCATGGTCGGCAAACAAATGCCCGCCAGCACCTTCGGCACGGGCATCATGGAGGCGGTGCAATCGCTGCGCCCGCCCCCCGCCGAGGCGATTCTGACCGCCTTGCTCAATGAAATCAGCGCCCTGCCCTACCCGTTCGCCCTCGTGCTAGACGATTATCACGCGGTTGATGCCAAACCAGTGGATCAGGCACTCGCTTTTTTCATCGAACACCTCTCGCCCAACCTGCATTTGCTCATCGCTACCCGCGAAGACCCGCGTTTGCCGCTGGCAAAATTACGCGCACGCGGGCAATTGACCGAATTGCGCATCACCGATTTGTGTTTTTCCATCACAGAGGCAACCGGCTTTCTCAATCAAGTGATGGGCCTCGGCCTCGTGCCCGACGATGTGGCTGCGCTCGAGACCCGCACCGAAGGCTGGATTGCGGGCTTGCAATTGGCCGCCATTTCGCTGCAAGGGCACAAAAACACCCGCCAATTTATCAAATCGTTTAGCGGCAACCATCATTTTGTGCTTGATTATTTGGTCGAAGAAGTTTTGCAACAGCAACCCGAAGCAGTTCAGGCGTTTTTGCTGCACACGTCCATCCTCAATCGTTTGTGCGGCCCGCTGTGCGATGCCGTATTGCAGTCGGCGGCCCCATTTGGGCAAGACACCCTAACCCACATTGAGCGGGCCAATTTGTTTATTGTGCCGCTCGACAACGAACGCCGCTGGTATCGCTACCATCATCTCTTCGCCGAATTGTTGCGGCAGCGCCTTCAACAAAATATTGCAAACACACCGCCTGACAAACGGGTGGAGTTAGCCGAATTGCACAACCGCGCCAGCCTGTGGTATGAAAACAACGGCCTCGAAATCGAGGCGCTGCACCACGCCATCGCCGCCAACAATATTCCTCGCGCCGCGCACCTGATCGAGGGCAAAGGCATGCCGCTGCAATTTCGCGGCGCGGTCCGGCCCATTTTGAATTGGCTTGCGGGGCTGCCACCGGCTGTGCTGGATGCCGAGCCGAGTTTGTGGATGGTTTACGCCTCGTGCTATTTGGTCATCGGGCAAGTGGTGGGGGTGGAGGAAAAAGTGCGGGCCGCCGAGTCTGCCCTGCGCAAGATGGGCCGCGCCCACGATTCACATTTCATCGGGCGAATTGCCTCGATACGCGCAACCGCCGCGCTGACCCAGCACAATGTGGCTGAAATCATCACCCAATCGCGGCTGGCGCTGCAACATTTGCCCACCCACAACCACCCGTCGCGGGCATCGGTGATCTGGAATTTGGGCTATGCGCATCATTTACAGGGCGACCGCGCTGCCGCCAAGCAAGCCTATATCGAGGCTTTGGCAAATAGCCAAGCCATTGGCCTAACCACCATCGCCATGATGGCGTTAATTGGCTTGGGCTATCTTTACGAAGGCGAAAATTTGGCATCGGCGCTCGACTATTATCAACAAGCTATCAACTTGGTGGGCGACCCGCAGCCGCCGCCCATGTGCGATGCCCATTTGGGGCTGGCGCGGGTTTACTATGAATGGAACGATCTTGATGCAGCAGAGCGACACGCACAACTCAGCGTGCCTTTGGCGCGGCAAATCGAAAATACCGACCGTGCAGTCAATTGCGAAATTTTTGTGGCTCGGCTCAAACTGGCGCGGGGGGATGTAACGGGGGCGGCGGCGATGTTGGCGGCGATCGAGCAAGCCGCTCGCCAGCAACAATTTGCGCTGCGTCTGCCCGATATTGCCGCCGCTCAAGTGTTGGTATTGCTCCAGCAAGGCCAGGTGCCAGCCGCCGCCACGTTGGCGCACAGCCACAACTTACCGCTCAGCCAAGCGCGGGTGGCGCTTGCCCAAGGCGATGCCGACGCGGCGTTAGCGCAGCTCGCCCCATTTCGCCAACACGCCGAGACACGCGGCTGGGCCGACGAACGGCTAAAAGCGCTGGTGCTTCAAGCCATCGCCTATCACGCGCATGGCAATATTGACAAAGCCATATCTGTGCTGAACGAGGCGCTTACGGCGGCAGCGCCGAGCGGCCTCATCCGCACGTTTGTTGATGAAGGGCCAGCGATGGCGTCGCTTTTGGCGACTGTGCTGCCCCAATTGGTGCACGACGAACGCCTGCAAACCCATGCGCAACGACTACTGGCGGCATTTGGGCCAATGGTCACCCCGACCGAGGCACATCATGACGTTGCCCGCCCTGCCACGTCGCCATCAACCGAGCATAAAAACGCGCCCTTACTCAGCCCACGCGAGCTTGAAGTAGTGCAATTGATTGCGCAAGGGCTATCTAATCAGGAAATCGCTCAACGGCTGTTTGTCACCTTGAGCACGGTGAAGGGGCACAACCAAATTATTTTTAGCAAATTACATGTCGAGCGCCGCACCGAAGCGGTGGCCCGCGCCCGCGAATTGGGGCTGTTATAGCCCCGCAAACAGTACTGCCAACAGTACTTTAGTGGCTACCCCTCCGTTCCTTGTCATGCTATCGTTGTGATTGTAAAGATAACAACATGGCAAACCCAATCTCATCCACCGAGCCAAGCCAAGCCCCTATTTATCAGATCAAACTGGAAGGTCATTTAGGCCAGCACTGGTCTGACTGGTTCGAAGGCATGAGCATCAGCCCGGAGGATGACGGCAATACGGTATTGACCGGCCCAGTGGCTGATCAAGCCGCCTTGCATGGCTTGTTCAAAAAAATACGCGATTTGGGATTACCGCTCTTTTCAGTCAACCGAATCAGCCCACGCTGAGACAATTAAACATGAAATCAATTTTATTTACCCAATACGGACCGCCCGACCTGCTTACACTGGGCGAAATGGCAAAGCCAACGCCAAACGACGACCAAGTGTTGATCAAAGTTCACACAGCTTCGGTTAATCCAGCCGATTGGCACATTATGCGCGGCGAGCCTTTTCTGGCCCGGCTCGAATTTGGGCTGAGCAAACCCAAAATCTCGCAACTCGGCTCAGATGTGGCCGGGCTGGTCGAGGCTGTTGGCAAAAATGTCACCCAATTTAAAGTCGGTGATGCCGTCTTTGGCTGCGCCCCAATGAGCCAAGCCGGCACATTAGCCGAATATGTCTGCGTGCGTGAAAATTTATTGGCCCTGAAACCTGCCAATGTGTCATACGAAGCCGCCGCTGCCGCCCCGCTGGCGGCGCTTACGGCGCTGCAAGGGCTGCGCGACAAGGGCCAAATTCGCGCTGGGCAACGGGTTTTGGTCAATGGGGCATCGGGCGGGGTCGGCACGTATGCGGTGCAAATCGCCAAATCGTATGGCGCAGAGGTGACCGGCGTGTGCAGCACACGCAATTTAGACTTGGTGCGCTCAATCGGCGCAGATCATGTCATTGACTACACCCAAACCGATTTCACCAATAACGGCCAAAAATACGACTTGATTTTCGACGCAATCGGAAACCGCAGCATCTCAGACCTTAAACGCGCCCTCACACCCAACGGCATCCTCTCAGTGGCTGGGTTTACCAGCCTTGGGCTTTTGTTTCAAGGCATGTTGCGCGGCGCAATGATGCAGACCATGCGTCCAAACCAAGCCGACATGGGTTTTCTCAAAACCCTGCTCGAAAACGGCAAAGTGATGTCGGTCATTGACCGCCGTTACCCGCTGAGCGAAACCGCCGAGGCCATTCGCTACCTCGAAACCAGCCGCGCACGTGGCAAAGTGGTCATTTTGGTAGCGTAAGACATGTTGAGGCAAACAATGAAAGCAATTATTTGCACAAAATATGGGCCGCCTGAAATGCTACAATTTCAAGACGCGGCCAAACCCACGCCCAAAGACGATGAAGTGCTCATTAAAGTTCATGCTGCCAGCGTTACGCCCTCCGACTGTGCCTTTCGCAAAGCCGATCCATTTATCATCCGGCTCATGTATGGACTAACGCGCCCCAAATTTTTAATTCCCGGGGTGGAGTTTGCTGGGCAAATCGAGGCGATGGGCAAAAATGTCACTCAGTTTAAGCAAGGCGACCCAGTGTATGGCATCAGCCCAGACCATTTTGGCGCACAAGCCGAATACATGTGTTTATCGGCAACAAAGCCCTGCGCCATCAAACCCGCCAATGCCTCGTATGCCGAAACCGTCGCCATTTGTGATGGGGCGCTTACGGCGCTAATTTTTTTGCGCGATGTGGCAAAACTGCAACACGGACAAAAAATTTTGATCAACGGCGCATCGGGCGCGGTGGGGGTGTATGCGGTGCAGCTTGCCAAATATTATGGGGCGCATGTCACTGGCGTGTGCAGCACAAGCAATCTCTCGCTTGTAATCTCTTTGGGAGCCGATGAGGTTATTGACTACACGCAAACCGATTTTACGAAAAATGGACAAGCGTATGATGTCATTTTCGACACGGTGTCGAAGCGCTCATTTTCGCAATGCAAAGGCTCGCTGACCGCAAACGGCATGTATCTCTCGACCGTGCCGACCTTGACGATCCTGCTGCAAATGCTGTGGACAGCCAACTTCGGCAGCAAAAAGGCCAAATTCGTGGCTTCGGGGCTAATGCAAAACAAAGACAACCTGAATTTCATCACCCACTTGATTGAGACTGGCGTGCTAAAGGCAGTCATTGATCGGCATTACCCTTTGGCGCAAGTGGCTGAGGCACATCGCTACGTCGAAACAGGCCGCAAAAAAGGCAATGTCGTCATCACGATATGAATCAATCCGAAAACGCTAAAACACGGTGGTTGAGCGAAGCTCGTCAGTGATCTTGCGACGCTTAACCACCGACTTTTTCTACAAAAACAACGGCCTAATATGCCGATCAAATAAATTGGTGGTCACGTTTCGCGCCACCGATTCCCTGCATTCGTCGAGCAAATTAAGGTAACGCGGCCCCATCTTGGCGGCGATCTTAAACCCGACATGCAGCAATTGCCGCAAACTGATGTTAAATAACGCATCGGCCTGATTGTGCCGCAACGCCCGCACAAATTGATCCGAAGTCCAGTCATTCACCACCGCCGCCGACGGCAATTTGGTGCGGTCAATGTCAATCACAGCGGCATAAGGCGCACACAATTCGTCAATATGCGCCAGCGCCTCGGCGTAAATTTCTTTTGCCAGCGCCAAGCCAGCGCCCCCATGCTCGGCCAGCCCGATCACCTCTTCGAGCCACGTCGTGCCCGCCGTTTTCACATGCACCCCACAGCCATGTTTGGCCAATGCGCGGCGAATGGCGGGGTAGATCGAAAATTTGTCGCTGCCCGAATGCACGCTCAACTTGAGCGTATCGGGCAGGCCGTAGCGTTGAATGGCATGCGCGATCACGCACAAATCGTCATTAAATTCTTGCTCAAACTGCGCCACATCGCCCACATAATCCACGCCTTTGTTGAAGCGCCCGGTAAATTTTGGCGCGATGGTTTGAATGGGGATGCCAGCGTCGGCGATGGCGGCCAAAATCTCCAATAATTCGGGCGGGGTTTGCGGCGCGTCGGTCTCGTCCATCGAAACCTCAGTCACAAAAGGCGAATTGGAACGGGCCGCAGCGATATATTGATACACTTTGGCGGCTTCTTGCACCGCCAACAAATATTTGCCCGCGATGCGTGTCACCTCATTTGCCGAAATGTCAAAGGGCCGCGCAATGCCGGCGATGGTTACCTCGCCCACCAATTCGGGATGCCGCGCTACAAACGCCGCTACCGCGCCCGCATCGGCGGGCTGGTTGATGTAATCGGCGACGTCCATGGGTAAAAAATCGCAGCTTGTCATAAAGCGATCCACCGTTTTTAGCCCAATATGATCCGCTTCCACATCACACGGTTGCGTCCAACCCTCGGTCTGCACCGCCGCCTATGCGGCTCCCCCCATACCGGCATGCTCTGAGCCCATGTTATTG
>JAHBAL020000378.1 GCA_018500105.2 Anaerolineae bacterium | reverse complement strand
GGCCAAGACTTTGGTGATCGCGGCGGTCAAGCTGGTCTTGCCGTGATCTACGTGCCCCATCGTGCCGATGTTGAGGTGGGGCTTTGTTCTTACAAATTTTTCTTTTGCCATCTCTCTATACTCCAGTTCTCTGGTAATGAGTCATCAATCTTTTACTTCGAGTTCTTACCGATTAATTCATCTGCCAAGTTGCGGGGCAACTGAGCATAGTGGTCAAACTCCATCACGAAGTTGCCACGACCTTGGGTCATACCACGCAATTCAGTGGCGTACCCGAACATTTCGCTCAACGGCACAGCCGCATTCACTGCACCTGCATTGCCACGCTTATCAAGCGAGTTGATGATGCCACGGCGTGAGTTTAAGTTGCCGACCACCGAACCAGTGTAATCTTCGGGGACAACGACTTCCACTTTCATGATTGGCTCCATCACGACGCCGCCAGCCTTTGCCACAGCTTCCTTAATTGCAAAAGAACCTGCAATTTTGAATGCCATTTCAGACGAGTCAACTTCATGGAATGAACCATCAACCAACTTCACTCTCACGTCCACCATCGGATAACCGGCCACAATACCAGCTTCCATGGCTTCTTTGATGCCCTTTTCAACAGCCGGAATGTATTCGCGCGGAATAGAGCCACCCACGATCTCATTGAGGAACTCGAAGCCTTTGCCCGCCTCGTTTGGCTCGATCTCAATGGCGCAATCACCAAATTGACCCTTACCACCCGATTGGCGTTTAAACGTACCGCGGGCCTTGGCAGCGCGGGTAATCGTCTCACGATAAGCCACGCTTGGGCGGCCTGTCTTCACTTCGACATTGTATTCGCGCTTCATGCGGTCAACAATCACGTCCAAGTGTAATTCACCCATGCCCGCCAAAGTGGTTTGCCCAGTCTCAGCATCGGTTGCATAGTGTAGGGTCGGGTCTTCATCAGACAACGCCCGCAATGCCTTACCCATCTTGTCTTGGTCAGCTGTAGTCTTTGGCTCAACCGAAATCTTGACAACTGGTTCTGGGAATGAGATCTTCTCAAGCACAATTGGATCATCAATATCGCTCAGGGTATCACCCGTGATTGAGTCTTTGAGACCCAGCGACACGCCGATGTTGCCGGCGCTGACCGAACTAATTGGCTCGCGCTTATTGGCATGCATCTGATACAAGCGTGATACGCGCTCTTGCTTGCCCTTCGTTGTGTTAATAACCGTTTGCCCTTGCTCAACAACACCCGAATATACGCGGAAGAAGGCCAATTTGCCCATACCGGTCGGGTCGTTGATTACTTTGAATACCAAAGCGGCGAATGGTTCCTTTGCGTTGGTGTTGCGCACCAATGGCTCATCAGTACGAGGGTTAGTACCAGTGGTTGGCGGCACGTCGAGCGGGGATGGCAAATAGGTCGCCACAGCATCGAGTACCAATTGAACACCCTTATTCTTCAAAGCTGAGCCGCAGAACACAGGAAATAGCTTGCGTTCGATGGTGGCGCGGCGGATGGCTGGAACCATTTCTTCGATGGAGGGGGTTTCTTCCATCAAATACTTTTCCATCAACACATCGTCGGTTTCAGCCAAAGTCTCGATCATCTTCTCACGAGCCGCCTTAGCTGCATCTACATGAGACGCCGGAATGGGGCCGCGAGTGATTTCGGTACCTTTGTCACCGCTAAAGGTGATGTATTCCATGCGCAACAGGTCTATGATGCCCGCGAAATCCGATTCCAAACCAACATTCAACTGCATGACCAAAGGCTTGGCAGCCAAGCGATCTACGATCATGTCAATACAACGCTCAAGGCTGGCGCCGGTACGGTCGAGCTTATTCACAAAGCAAATGCGAGGCACGCCATATTTATCGGCCTGACGCCACACCGTTTCTGATTGTGGCTCTACACCTGCAACCCCGTCAAACACCACAACGCCGCCGTCAAGCACGCGCAATGAGCGTTGCACTTCGACCGTAAAGTCAATGTGCCCCGGGGTGTCAATCAAGTTGATTTGAATCTCTTTGCTATCAACCGTCGTTTTCCAAAAACAGGTGGTCGCTGCCGCAGTGATGGTGATACCGCGCTCTTGCTCTTGCGCCATATAGTCCATCGTTGCAGCGCCTTCATGCACTTCACCGATCTTGTAGGTTCGGCCTGTGTAGTACAGAATGCGTTCCGACGTGGTGGTCTTACCAGCGTCAATATGCGCAATAATCCCGATATTGCGGATGTCTTGTAATGGATAGTCTTTACTCATCGCTTAACTTCGTATCACTTTCTGATCTTCAACACCCAACCCTAAAGGCAAAACTGTGCATCCCGAAGATCAAAAACGAATAACTACCAGCGGAAATGGGCAAACGCGCGGTTTGATTCAGCCATCTTATGGGTTTCTTCGCGCTTCTTCATCGCAGCCCCAATCCCATTGGCGGCGTCCATCATTTCGTTCGCCAGCTTTTCAGCCATTGATTTGCCGCTACGCTTGCGGGCCTCATTAATCAGCCAGCGCATCGCCAAGCTTTCCTTGCGGTAAGGATTAACCTCAACTGGCACTTGCAGCGTCGCACCACCAACGCGGCGAGGCTTTACTTCGACGGTCGGGCTGAGCTTGTTCAAGGCTTCTTCGAAAATGGATATTGCGGGCTTTTGCATCTTGGTTTCAGCAATTTGCAATGCTGAATACACAACATTTTGCGCTACGCTCTTCTTACCGCTATACATAATGCGGTTAATCATGCGCTGCAACACCGGGCTGTTATACCGTGTATCTGGCCCAGTTGGGCGCTTTGGGGGTTGATTTCGTCTTGGCATCTTAACGATCTACAATTTTCGATTGGGCTAAAGCTGGCTTAAATTTTGGCGAACCCAGCGCAATCGCAAATAAACCTATTTCTTCTTAGCGGGCGCGGCTGGCTTGCCACCCTTACCGGCGGCGGCAGGTGCGCCTTTCTTCGGGCGCTTAGCGCCATACTTCGAGCGACCTTGCATGCGCTTGTCCACACCATCGGTGTCGAGCGTGCCACGCACAATGTGATAACGAACGCCGGGCAAATCTTTCACACGGCCACCACGAACCAGCACCACTGAGTGCTCTTGCAACTTATGCCCTTCGCCGGGGATATATGCTGTCACTTCAGCGCCATTGCTCAAGCGCACGCGAGCAACCTTGCGCAAAGCCGAGTTTGGCTTCTTGGGTGTTTGAGTACGAACAATAGTGCACACGCCGCGCTTTTGTGGCGCGCCCTTGGGTTGAATCGTACGCTTGTTACCCTTTAGCGTGTTTGTCGTAAATTGCAATTGGGGCGCTTTGCTCAGCGCCTTTTTTGGCTTGCGGCCCCTGCGAATCAATTGATTAATTGTCGGCATACGTTTTATATTTACAAATCAAGGCATTTACTGTTTTATTTCTTTATGCGCTGAAAAGGTCGCAGCAAATGCCTTTTTTCCACGATCATTTCACTCTGTTTTAGGCGCATAAAAGAGGCTAACCCCATGGGAGTAGCCTCTTTTATTTCTTTAATTCAGCTAATATGAGGGCGATCCCGGTTGTCACGCCTTTTACAGTTAAATTAGCGGGGCGTAGTATATCACTAATCTAAAAAATGTCAACCAATGACAAAATGACGATTTTCAAAGCGATCCCAACGCCTGCGCCAAGTCCGCAATCAAATCGTCGGGATGCTCAAGCCCAATCGAACAACGCAGCAAGGTCGGCGAAGTTTTAGAATGCGGCCCTTCCATCGAGGCGCGATGTTCGATCAGGCTCTCGAAACCGCCGAGACTGGTGGCACGGGTGAATAACTTGACCTTGGCTGCCACTGCCAGTGCTTCGGCTTGCCCGCCCTTCACCTCAAACGACAACATGCCGCCAAAGCCACGCATTTGCTCGGCAGCAATATCGTGGTTGGGATGAGATGCTAAGCCCGGATAATTGACCGTCGCCACGTTGGGATGGGCGTGCAAAAATGCCGCCACTCGCCCCGCCCGATCATTATGCGCCTGCACACGCAAGGGCAAGGTGGGGATGCTGCGCAACAGCAGCCAGCAATCAAACGGCGAAGGCACGCCGCCGCCCCAAATTTGAAAATCGCGGATTTGCTTAAAAAGCGCATCGTCTTGTTTGCCGACAATACAGCCGCCCAACACATCGCTATGCCCGCCAATGTATTTGGTTGTGGCGTGCATGACCAAATCGGCCCCTAGTGCCAGTGGCGACTGGTTTATTGGCGAGGCCCACGTGTTATCGCACACACAAATTGCGCCACCGGCATGAGCGATCTCGGCGATGCGAACAATATTGGCGATCTTCAAACGTGGGTTCGACGGCGACTCAATCCACACCAGCCGTGTATTGGGCTGCATGGCCTGCGCCACCGTCTCGGCATCGGTCATATCGAGATAGCTAAATTGCAGCCCCCAGCGTTGATAATGCTCATCGAGCAAGTGGCGCGTGCCATGATACAAATCATCGGGCATGATGACATGGTCGCCAGCCTTGAGGGTGTGAATGACGCTGAGTGTGGCGGCTTGGCCAGACCCAAACGCCGCCGCAACTGCGCCACCTTCGAGCATCGCTAAGGCCGCCTCCAGTCGCTCACGGTTGGGGTTGCTGGCGCGAGTATACGCATGACCGCGTGAATAGCCGCCGTCGGCGTCGCGTTCAAACGTGGTAGATAATACAATCGGCGGGGACACAGCCCCTGTGCTTGGGTCAACATCGTGCCCAATATGGATAGCGCGGGTTTCAAAATGCATGGCGATAGTATAAGCCGTTAAGGAAATCTCAATTCGCGTAAAATCTTGGGCCAATTTCATAGCAAATTCCTATCTTTTGGAGCCATACTCAACCAGACGCACCTCATATAGAGGATAGCTATCGGTATGTTTGTCAATCAGTCTACCCCCCAACGCATTTTGCGCCTAATCATGGGCGCGATTTCGCTAATAGGCGTGCTGATGCTGATTGGCTTGTTGACTTGGCTGATGAATCCCGCGTTGTGGCAAGAAATTAATGCGGCAGGAAGTCGGATAAACCCACTTAAAACGGCCACACGAGCGATCACTGATGTCAGTATTGCGGCGGCGACGCAAACCGCCGAAACCCAAAAACGTCTTGAACAGGTGACCGCAGAACTAGAAGTGCTCACCAAACAAGTCGAGACATTGAACGCACAACTCCAAGCGACGGCACAGGCGGGCATGCCCTTGAGCATGACCACAACGCCATTGCCAACGGTTAGCATTGGCAGTCCTTCGCCTACGGCGATGATTCCGACCGTTCTGCCGACAGCGGCCCCAACCAAAACAGCCGTTGTGCTGCCGGTTCAGCCTAGCCGTGCGCCAACCGTTGTCGTCACGCCAGCCCCAGTCTCGCCGCAGCCTACCCAAACAAATATCGTCTCGGCCCAACAAGCCGCCGATATCGCCATGAAATATCGGCCAAATACCAGTGTGCGAGCCATAAAGCTAGAGCGGCGCAATACCGGCTGGGTTTACGAAGTCAAGTTATCTGACGAAAGCAAAGTTTATGTAGACACGATTTCGGGCCGGGTGGTGTATGCAGAAATAAAATCAAAAGAGAAAAACAACCAAGATGATGACGATTAGCTGCCGAAAAGGCTAATTGATAGGCAATGTAATTCGCACGTGCGTGCCTTTATTTAGCTCGCTGCGCAAAATAATGCTGCCAGCCATCGCTTCGACCAAACTTTTTGCAATCGCCAAACCTAGCCCTGTGCCTTTATTCGTGGTGACACGGCTGCTATCTACCCGATAAAAACGCTCGAAAACATGAGGCAGGTGTTCGGCAGCAATGCCACACCCAGTGTCAGTCACCTCAATTTGCACCTGCCCGCCGCCTATGCTGCGCAGTGGCTTGGCGCTTAAGGTGACTTTGCCAGCGGCTGGGGTATGTTTAAAGGCGTTATCCAGCACAATGGTCAGCACTTCTTGCAGGCGCTGTGGGTCGGCAATGACAACCAATGAGGTGTCGGCAACCTCAAACACGAGCTGCTTTTCATGCGCCAAACGATTCATTTTGCGCCCAATGTCTTGAAAAATGGGCAAAAGCGCGGTCGCGGCCAAGCTCAGCTTAATTTTGTCTGCGTCTAAGCGCGACAGCGTCAGCAGGTCTTCGATCATGCGCGTCATATGATCGGCTTCGTGCAGCACATCTTGCAAGGCCATGTGGGCAAATTCATTCTGGGTATCGGTTTCACTTTTTACCACCTCGGCGCTGGCGCGAATGAGTGCCAATGGAGCACGCAACTCGTGGCTGGCATTGGCAATAAAAATTTGTTGCTTGGCCCATGCTTGCTCGGCTGGCAAAATAGATTTGCCCGCCAAATACCAGCTTACGCTCCCCACACTCAACGCGGTTGCAGCACCCAACCCAAGCGTAGCAACCAGCAAAAACTGCAAAATTTCGTCTTGGCTTTGAATATTTTTGCCCACTTGCAATACCGCCACTGCGCTCAAAGCGCTTTGTTCATTCTGGGCCAATTGCAATTTATAGCTAAACAAACGCGCCCGCATTCCATTTGATAAGGTGACAGTGCGTGAATCTGAACCTTGGCGCAAGGCGCTATACCCAGCGTCAAGATCGGGCAAAAAAACAACCGGAATCACATTTGGGTCAAACACCAGTTTGCCCTGTTCGTTGAGCGGCAACACAAAAATGCCTGCGATATCAGCCGCATAATATTCTTCGGCGTTATTTTCATCTTGGCGTGTGCGCTCGCTGTCGCTGTAAACAGGCTGGATTAATTTCCCTTTTCGCTCATACCACGACTTATCTGCCTGCTCAAGTTCGGGGGGCACAGCTAGACCTTGCGCCTCGTATTCATGGGCCAATTTGTGTTTTAGCGCCTCATCAGTCACGGCAACAAAATACCAACGCAAGCCAAAATAGCTGCCCAGTCCAATAAAAACGATAAGCAGCGACGCAGCAATCACATAAAGCAGGGTCAGGCGTAAGCGTAAAGCAGAAAACATGGCTAATTGCGCGGAGGTTCGAGCCGATAGCCCACCCCGCGAACAGTCGCTAACATCGGCGCGGCATCATCGCCCAATTTGCGCCGCACATATGACACATATAAATCTACCATCGTGGGCTGCACATCTTGTTCATATGACCACACATGATCGAGAATTTGTTGCCGCGACAAGACTTGCCCACGATGCCGCAGCAAAAATTCAAGCAAATTCCACTCAGTCACGGTCAAGTCAAGGGGCCGATTTGCAACCCGTGCCTGATGCGAAATCACATCCAGCACCAAATCGCCACAACGCAGTTCGTTGTCATCGGCATGATTGGCCGCAAAAAAACGGCGGCTGAGTGCCCGCACACGAGCCGACAATTCTTCAAACGCAAACGGCTTGGTCAAATAATCGTCGGCGCCGCTATCTAGCCCAATGACGCGATCTTCGACCTGCCCGCGTGCGGTCAACAACAACATCGCCACTGGCAATTTGGCAGCACGAATGGCGCGGCAGATCGAAGGCCCATCGCGTTTAGGCAGCATCCAATCCACAATGGCGATATCGCATTTGCCATCAAGTGCAATCGTCAGGCCATCTTCGCCGTTGTGCGCCATATCCACCACATAATGTTGTTTGCGCAACACATGGGCAATGAGGCCAGCGAGCTTTTGGTCGTCTTCAATGATCAAAATCCGCATAAAAATTTATCGGCTATTTTGCAAGGTTATTTTCATCCCGTCAATCAACGCCTTTTTCTCAGCATCGCTCAGGCGTGCGGCGGGGTGCAGCCACGTGTAATCGGTTAAGGGCATTTTATTTTTGAGTATCTCCTTTTCAATTTCATTGCTTAGGTTATTGGCCGATTTGCGGGTGGGGACCGAAATATTGAACTCTTTTCTGCCCTCGTTCACATGGTCAACAATGATGTTAGACACAATCGGCAGTTTGGCATAGATCGGCCAATAGGTGGTGTTTGAATGGCAATCGTTACAAGCCCGATCCCATAATTGCTTGGTTTGTGGCGAGTCCCACGCCAATTGGCGCTGAACCGGCGGATTGATCGGGTTTGGCATAAGCCACAAAATCAGCAATAGCCCACTTGCAATGACGAAAACACCGACGAAAACGAATTTGATTTTTGACATACCCTGAGTCTAGGGCAAATAAATAGGAATTTTCTATGAAAAGAGGCGAAAACCGCCTATGAAATTCCTGTGTTACGTCGCTAAGATCATCCATAGCTCTGAAGCTACAGGAGATCAAAACCATGAAAAAAATCAATCTTTTACTCACCTCTTTATTGACAGGCGCAAGCGTTTTAGCAGCCCCAACAGCAATTTTGGCAAACACGGACGACAGCGGGCCAAAAGTTTACGGGATCGTCGCCGCACGTCCGACTGGCACAACCATCGGAAATTGGACCATTGGCAGCACCCAGCTACAAGTGACCGTAAGCACGCGATTTGAATATGAGCATGGTGCAATAGACACGGGCACATGTGTCGAAGCCAAATATTATCAAAATGGCAATGTGCTTGTCGCCAGCAAAGTCGAAAGCCAAGCCCCTTATAAATGTGGCAGCTCGAATATCGGCACACCTTCGCCTATCGGCTCAGGCCGCTCCTACAAAATCCGCCAATATGGTCGCGTAGAAAGCATCAGCAACTCAATTTGGCAAATTAATGGCGTTAGCTACACTCAAACCGCCGCAACTCGTATCAAACGCGCACCAAGCATTGGGGCTTGCGTCAAAGTGGAATATTCTCAAAGCAATGGCGTGAATATTTTGCACGAAGTCGAGCTAGCCGCAAACCGTTGTTTATAAACCCTCATACCTTGCTTCATGGGCCGCGTTAATGCTGTCAAGTAAGCGCGGCTCGTGAAATATTAATCCAATGTTATTTACACCAAACGCTCTTTTAACCATGTTACATGGTATGGCTTTTACAGGATTCGTAATTATCACCTTTTCGGCAGCAGCCTACTGTTTGTGGAATTTGCCATTAGCCTACGCGGCAGGGGAAATTCACCAAAATAAACAAACTAAGCACTTGTCGTGGATCACATGGCTCATGGCAATTGCCCTGTGGCTCTCTCTACTAATTGCTTTATTTATTGTTTTTCCACAATACCGTATTGCCCCGCCCCAAGGTCAAACCGACCTGACGCATTACCCGCGTTACTTATTGCTAAAAAATCCGAATACAGCATGGCTGCACACCTTTGCAATGGAAGCAAAAGAGCACATGGCTTGGATAGCGGCGCTTATTTTAACCGCCGTTGCAAGCATGGCTTCATCAAGCCAGCACAAAAAATTAGACGCATCGGTGCGCTCAGCAATGGCATGGCTCTTGATAATTAGTTTTGGCATCGTGAGCTTTTTAGGGCTACTCGGCGTCTTTGTCAATAAAGTAGCACCAATTTATTGAAACCTCTGCGAAATCAACTTTTAACTCTGTATATCCATAAGGATAAAAATGAACCACTCAACTCAAAATAATACCGCCGCAGCCACCATGTTAGCTGCAAGTCTAGGATCTTTTGCAATTGGCTTAGTTGCTTTTTTAGCCGACCTTAAATTGGTCAATCCACCTGTTCTTTATACACCAGCAGGCTCGCTCAGTGGAAAGGTGTTTATCATGTTACTCGTTTGGCTTGTTGCTTGGCTTATCCTAAGCCAGCTTTTCAAGCGCAAGTCAGTTAATTTCCAAACCGTAACAAAAGCATCTTTCTTGCTCATTGTGTTGGGTATTTTAGGCACCTTCCCACCCGTTTGGCACATATTTGGCTAATTGTCATACGTTGACTGTTAAGTTGATTGTATGTACATCAAGCTGCAATCAACTTCATGAAAAACACGAAGAGGCGCACATGATGTACGCCCCTTCGTTTCGGCCAGCGGAGAGGACAGGATTTGAACCTGCGATGGGGTCTCCATACGCGCTTTCCAGGCGCGCGCATTAGGCCGGGCTATGCTACCTCTCCAAAAGCGAGGCTGATTATACTTGGGTTGCAAGTGCAAATCGTTCAATTGCCACCGCCACACCATCCTCATCTATCGAAGGGGCAATCCAATCGGCGGCAGATTTGGCAATATCGCTGCCATTCGCCATCGCCACCCCCACGCCCGCCCATTCGAGCATGGTTTTGTCGTTCTCCTGATCGCCAATCGCCAACACCTCGTGTTGCGCCACCCCCAAATGCGCCGCCACCCGCGCCAGCGCTGCGCCCTTGTGTGCATCGAGCGGATTGACCTCGACAAACATAGCATGCGATTGCACCACCACCGCCCGCCTCGCCATCGCCTGCCGCAAAACCACATTCGCCTCGGCGGTGTGATGCGGCTCGATAACGAATAACACTTTGTCGGCTTTATCATTGCCCAACACCCCGCACAAATTGTCGGTAATCACCGGCGGCGATTCGATCAGCCAGCGAAAGTAAAAATCGCGGTCATAGGCCAAGCGCGAGACATAAATCATCTCATTTTGATACAACACGGCGTGCCAATGCGGATATTGCTCAGCCAACGCCAACAATTCACACGTCAAATCGGCCTCTAGCATAAAATGATGCAGCAATTGCTCACGCTCAAAATCGTAAACGCTGCCGCCCTGGGCACAAATGGCCGGCGCATTCAGCCCCACCATCTCGGCAAATGGCCGCGTGGTGGCGACGCTGCGCCCGGTGGCAATGGTGGTGTAAATGCCACGCGCTTTGGCCCGTCCCACCGCCTGCAATACCGCCGGCGAAAACGTGCGGTCGTGGCGCAAAGACGTGCCATCTAAATCAAATGCAATGAGTCTAATCATAAACCGTCATAACTCGAGAAATCGGGTGTCTTTCAGACACCCGATTTCTGGTCTCGCAGGAATGTGCTAGGGGTCTATCTTCATCAACAACAGCTTATTTGAGGTCACGATATACAAGGTGTTAGACAAAGGATCAACCGAAATATCTTGCAACCCTTGAAAATCGTCACCATCAGCGCGATATTGACGAACAAAAGCACCATCTTTGTTTAATTGCACCACCAAACCCAATTTGGCATCGGCGATAAAAATAAAGCCGGTATTTTGCTCGCTGGTGTTAAGCGCAATGGCAACTGGCTCGCTAAATGGCTGCGGCAAACCATCTACCCGCAAAGGCGCAGGTTTGCCATTGTTAAAGCGCGAAATTGGCTCTTGCGGGTTTCGGCGCAACACATACACATTGCCATCAATCGCCACATCTACGGCATCGGGGAAACTGGGCAGCGCAGCCCCAGCGGCTGGCACAAAATAACCCGAACCACGCGGGTTATTGTCGCCCCCCATTTGATAGCGCCACAACTGCCCAGCGCCAGAATCTAAAATATAGAATTGACCGTTGTATACCTCGCCAGCCACTGCCTTATTCACTGGGGTGTTGGCCGGAAGTTTAATGGCCGACATTTGGGCGCTATTGGCATTGTAAAAGTATGCATTCTCGCCCGCAAAAATCAGCGCCCCATCCGCCAAGGTCCAACGCCCGCCCCGCTGCGTGGCCCACACCACATCGCGTGTTCCGGCGGGCAAATTCGGGTTGCCGCCCAGCGCCAGCACCATTGATTTGTCATTCACCACCCCAGTTCGATTGGAATTGAGTAAATATTGCTCGGCGATGCCAGCCGTCGTATTGAGTGAATAAACGCCCTGATCGGTTGCGGCAATTCGCCGTGCGGCAGGCGGGCCAGCAAAAGTCGCCAGTGTGGTGGCTTTGATGCGCGTCACGCGCAAGGTCGAATCGAGCTGCGTCGCTAATCGTTGGCGCTCGGCATCAAACTCACGGTTATCGGGCACTTTGGCTTGATAATCGGCAATCGCCTTGATGGCTTTTTGAATGAGGTCGGGCGAGGCATTTTGGGCACGTGCGGCCTCGATCGCGGCGGTAGTTTGATCGCGCCATTGTCGGCGCTCCATATCGCCACTCAGCGACAAATACAGGGTCGCACTTAGCCATGCCACAATCACCGTGATCAGCAATGACAGTGTGGTGATTGGGCAATGTGGCCCAGCGTTGGCCTATGCGCGTGCGCCGGGTGGCT
>JAHBAL020000156.1 GCA_018500105.2 Anaerolineae bacterium | reverse complement strand
TGTCTCGTGGGGCTCGGAGATGTGTATAAGAGACAGGTTTTTGACCGGCCAACACCTCGAACAATACCGCCACGCCACCTTTGCACCCGAACCCTATTACCAAGAAGCCCTGCGCCGCGACCCACACGACAGCCGCTGCAACAATGCGTTGGGATTGCTGCTTTTGCGGCGCGGCAAATTTGCCGAAGCCGAAGCCTATTTCCGCACCGCCATCAGCAACCTCACCCGCCGCAACCCCAACCCATACGATGGCGAGCCATATTACAACCTCGGTTTGGCGCTCAAATTACAGGGGCGGCTGCGCGAGGCATTCGACGCTTTTTACAAAGCCACCTGGAACGCGGCTTGGCAAGACGCCGCCTATTTTGAATTGGCGCTGCTGGCAACGCGCATGGGCGACCTGCCGCAAGCGCTCGACCTGAGTCGCCGCGCATTGCGCCGCAATGGGGCACATCACAAAGCCCGCCACCTTAAAACCGCGCTGCTGCGCCATTTGCGGCAATGGCCCGCCATGCACAACGAAATCGCCACCGCACTCGAATTAGACGCGCTCGATTTTGGCGCGATGTGGGAGGCCCAACACTTGCCCAAAGCCGACCTCGTTGTGCCAAACCTGCATCTCGGCAAAGTTGCCCTGCGCTATCTCGAATTGGCGCTCGACTATGCGCGGGCCGGGCTGTATGACGACGCCATCGCCGTGCTACAGTCGCTGCCCAATCACGCCGCCGATCCGGCCCATTTGGCCGAGCGTCCGCTCATTGCCTATCATCTCGGCTACTGTCATTGGCAAAAGGGCGACCTTGCCGCCGCCCGTGCCGCCTTCGCCCACGCCGCCCGCCTGCCGCCCGACTACTGCTTTCCACATCGGCTCGATGATGTGCTGGCGCTGCAAACCGCCAGCGCCGCCAATCCCGCCGACGCCCGCGCCCCGTATTACCTCGGCAATTTCTGGTATGCGCATCGCCGTTACGACGAAGCCATCGCCTGTTGGGAGCAGTCGGTCCAGCTCGACCCCAATTTTGCAACCGCGCAGCGCAACCTCGGCCTCGCCTATTGCAACAAACGCGGCGACCTCGCCGCTGCCAGCGCCGCCTATGCCCGCGCTTTTGCCCTCAACCCGCACGATGCGCGTGTATTGTTTGAATGGGATCAGCTCGACAAAAAATGCAACTGCCCGCTCGACGAGCGGCTGACGCGGCTGCAATCGCACCCCAACCTCGTCGCCCAGCGCGACGATTTGGTGATCGAGCAAGTGACGTTGCTCAATTTATTGGGCCGCCATGCCGACGCTTTTGCCATGCTGATGGCGCGTAATTTTCACCCGTGGGAGGGTGGCGAAGGCAAACCGACGGCCCAATATGCCGCCGCGCTGATCGGGCAAGCGCAGCAAAACCTCGCCCAAGCCAACGCCGCCGCCGCGTTGGCCTGTCTGCAACAGGCGCTCAGCCAGCCGCACAACCTCGGCGAAGGCAAATTGCCCAATGCACAAGACAACCACATCCACTATTATTTAGGCGTGGTTTATCGGGCGCTGGGGGATGCGGCCCATGCCGACGCACATTTTGAACGCGCCACGGCTGGGTTGAGCGAGCCGTCGTCTGCCGTGTTTTACAATGACCAGCCGCCCGACATGATTTTCTATCAGGGCTTGGCGCGCCGTGCCCTCGGCAAAAACGCCGAAGCCGAAATGATTTTCGCCAAACTCGTCGCTTATGGGCAAGATCATCTCAATGACGAGGTGAAAATGGATTATTTCGCCGTGTCGCTGCCCAGTTTCGGCGTTTTCGATGACGATCTAACGCTACGCAACCGCACCCATTGCCACTACATGCTGGCGTTGGGTCACTTGGGGTTGGGGCAATTGGCCCACGCCGAGCAACACTTCGCCGAAGTATTGCAGCACGACAACAGCCATCAGGGCGCATTAACCCACAAGGAGATGCCTCAATAATGCCAAATCTACCGAACACAGATGACCCCTTAGCCAAAGATGCGCCGGTTCACCAATGGGTGTTTGACACGCTAAAGCAGCAAATTCAGCACGGCGAATGGCTGCCGGGCGAGAAAATGCCCAGCATCGCCCAATTAAGCAAGCACCTCAAAGCCGGAACCGGCTCGGTGCGCGAGGCATTGCGTTCGCTGCAATCATTGGGCATGGTGTCAATTGAGCACGGACGCGGCATTTTTGTCTCGCAAAATTTACCGCTCGAAGGCGCAAAATTTCCGGCCAAAGAATTTCAGTCTTTTCAAGAAATGGGCGCTGGCACAATTTTGGCCTTGTGCGAGGCCCGTCGCATCTTAGAGCCAGAGTTAGCCGCCTTTGCCGCCGAGCGAAGCACACCCGAAGAACAATCCGAGATCACTCGGCTTGCCAACGACATGAGTGAGCGAGCGGCACAGGGGGCCGACTTCTTAGCGCCCGATCTGCAATTTCACCGCAAAATTGCCGAAGCCGCCCATAACCCAGTGCTAAAGCAGATGATGGACAGCGTCGCCGACCTATTGACCGAAAGCCGCACCTACACCATGCGGCCCACCGTCACCCCACGCGCCGTGCGCTACCATCTTATGATCGCCGAAGCCATTCAAGAGCGCGACGCGCCCCAAGCCCGTCTGCTCATGCTGGCGCATGTCAATGATGCCATCCAAAGTGTCATCAATAGAAAAAATGATTGAATGAGTGAATGAGTGAATGTTTTGAATGATGAATGATGAATGATGAATGATGAATGATGAATTCGAGAATCCCTAATCCCCATTCACCCATTCACCCATTCACCCATTCAGTCATTCAGTCATTCAAAACATTCACTCATTAAAAAAATATGAAAATAGCAATCACTGGCGGCAATGGCCGCCTTGGAAGTGCCCTGATTCCGTTAGCCCTCGAGCGCGGGCATCAGGTTGTGAGTTTGGACCGCCAATTACCGGCGCAGCTATCGTATGAGGTCAGCCACATCGCCGCCGATGTGTGCGATTTTGGCGAATTTGTCGCCGCCATCGCAGGCTGCGACGCGCTGGTGCATTTGGCGGCCTACCCATCACCGCGTCATCACCCCAACCCGGTGGTGTATGCCAATAACACCGTGAGCAGCTACAACGCTTTGCTCGCCGCCGCCACGCTCGGCATCAACCGCGTGTGCCAAGCCTCGTCCATCAACGCCATCGGCGGCGTGTATAGCCGCGCCGCGCGTTACGATTATTTTCCGGTAGATGAGCAACACCCGACTTATGCCGAAGACCCGTATAGCCTGTCGAAATGGGTGATGGAGGCGCAAGGCGATGCCTTTGCGCGTCGCTACGAAAATATGCGCATCGCCAGCCTGCGTTTTCATTGGCTGCAACCCCAGCCGGTCACGCCAAAGCCGGAGTATGACCACAACACCAATTGGGTCAAGCACCTGTGGGCACGCACCGACATGACCTCGGCAGCCGAGGCGTGCTTGCTCTCACTCAGCGCCGATTTCAGCGGGCACGAGGTGTTTTACATCGTCGCACCCACCCAGCACACCGTCGCGCCCACACTCGAACTCGCCAAACAATATTACCCCGATGTCCCCATCCGCAGCCCCCTGCCCGGCCACACCAGCCTCATCAACAGCCAAAAAGCCGAGCGGGTGTTGGGATGGAAGTCCACCTAGTCAGAAGTGGAAAGTGCTAAGTGCTAAGTGCTAAGTTTTGAGTATTCACTTAGCACTTAGCACTTTCCACTTTCTACTTTCCACTTTCCACTTTCCACTTTTCACTTCTTATGAAAATCACCGACATCAAACCGCTCCCCGTATGGGTGGGCAACCGCAATCAATTGGTCGTCAAGGTCGAAACGGACGAAGGCATTTACGGCTTGGGCGAATCGGGCCTGAGCGGGCGCGAGTTGGCCGTGATCGGCGCACTCAAGCACTTCCGCGAGTTTCTCATTGGCAAAGACCCGCGCCAAATCGGGCGCATTTGGCAAGAGCTATACCGCAGCCAATATTTTGAGGGCGGGCGCGTCTTGTTGGCGGCCCAGTCCGCCATTGATATCGCCCTCTATGACATTTTGGGCAAATCATTGGGTGTGCCGGTTTATCAACTGCTGGGCGGCAAACAGCGCGACAGCATCCCATGCTTTGCCACCGCCAGCGGGCACGCCGAAAAACTCGTCGAAGGCGTTAAATTGTTAATGGCGCATGGCTGGAATGTCATCCGCACCGCCCCAATGATGCCCTCTTCGCCGGGCGCATTTAATCGTGGCGGCTTCATCAATGGCAGCCAAATTTTCGAGCCACGCGAATCCATCGGCATTACGGCCAAATGGCTGGTGAAAGTGCGTGAAGAAGTGGGCAGTGAAGTGACGCTCGGCATTGACTATCATCATCGCCTGAGCGTGGCCGAAACCGCCTCATTTTGCCAGCGCATGCCCAAAGGCACGCTCGACTTTTTGGAAGAGCCGATCCGCGACGAAACGCCCGAAGCCTATGAGGCACTGCGCCGCATGACCGATGTGCCATTCGCCATCGGCGAAGAATTTGCCAGCAAGTGGCAATTTTTGCCCTACATCGAACGCGACATCACCCAATTTGCGCGGGTAGATATTTGCAATATCGGCGGCTTTACCGAGGCGATGAAGGTGGCCGGCTGGGCCGAAGCCCACTATATTGACCTGATGCCACACAATCCGCTGGGGCCGGTCTGCACCGCCGCCACCATCCACATGGCCGCCGCTGTCGCCAATTTTGCGTGGCTAGAGGTGCGCACCACCCAAACCGAGAATTTATATTATGGCGACAAAGGCATTAATGATGCCGACGTATTATTTCCGGTGCAGCCACGCTTGGTCGGCAATTCGTTCCCCGTGCTCGACACCCCCGGCCTTGGCATCGAGATTGACGAAAGCGCCGCCACCGGGCAAGAATGGAAGTATTGGGAAGCCCCGCACTGGGTGCGCCACGATGGTTCGGTGCAAAATTGGTAATCCATCGTAGAGACGGGTCGGCGACCCGTCTTTTTGCAGGTCGGTGACCCGTCTTTTTCCGGTAACGGGTTAATTTGCCTTTTAGGCGTTAATATGTCAACATGAGACGGGTCACCGACCCGTCTCTACCAGTTCAATTTGGCGTTGAACATACAGAATGGGCCATCACGCCTGAAACGCCAACGCAAACATGGCTTCGCTCGACAAGGCCCGCCCGATCTGATATTGCGCATCAAAACGAGCGGCGCCTAATGCGGCCCGTAGCTGTGCCACCGCGTTTTGATGCAACACAAGATCGTCGGCATACAACATCATGCCGCCGCGCTCAACTTCGGCCTCGAACGCGCCGTGTAACTGGGCGGCATGCTCATGCTGCTGTGTGTGTAGACACACTTGCAGCATCCCCGATACATCGTACCAATAATGATCGTGTTCGCCAATCTCGCGGCACAGGGTCGCCGAATGGCGAAAGTGGCGCTGCGCCTCGGCCATATTACCCAAGCCAACCAACGCCAGCCCAATATTCAAATCAGCAATGGCAAGCATACGCGCATCACGCCCAGCCTCGCCCACCGCGCGAAATTTGGCATAATTTTCGAGCGCCGCCGCAAAATTACCCAGCACGCGGTCGGCCTCGCCCAAATCATTGGCGGTGGCAGCAATGCCAATTGGGTCATGTAATTGCTCGAACAAAACCAATGCCTGCGCTGCATACACCTTGCTCTCGGCAACCTGTCCTTGCACAATATGCCCCATGCCAAGAATACGATTGGCTTTGGCTTGCAATGCAAGATCATTTTGGGCTTGCGCCAACTGCAAGGCTTGCTCAAGATAACGGCAACCCGCCGCCATATTGCGAATGCCCTTAACGCCCCATTCGCCAGCACAAAAAAGGCAAAAGGCATAATCGGCGGGCGACTTTTCGGCGTAACCATTGGCCTGCCAATGCGCCAAAATATGCTCACACAAAGCAAATGCCTCGCTAAATCGTGATCTCGCCACCCAAAATTGATGATGCCGCCGAACCAAGCTGGCCAGCGCCGCATCATCCTGCATCGCCAGCGCCAATTCAAACGCCAAGCGCAAATTGTCAATCTCGTCCTCAAAGCGATTGAGAGAAATGGCTTGCGCTGCCCCCCACAATTTTGGCTCGACCTCGGCCAAAAAATAGGCGGCCCATTTCAAATGCACTTGGTTAGATTGATCAAGCCGCTTGTCCTCCGCCAACCGTTGCAGCCCATATTCACGCACGGTCTCAAGAATATGATAACGCTCGCGGGGGCTGTTTTCATCAAGCACGACCATTGACTTCTCGACCAATCGCATGAGGCTAACAACCGCATTTTCACCAAAATAGTCAATGGTTTTGAGACTAAACCCGCCGCGAAAACGGGCAAGCTGACAGAACAACGCTTGCTCATTTGCATCCAGCAAATCGTAGCTCCAGTCAATCAACGCGCGCAACGTCTGTTGACGCGGCAAAGCGGTGCGGCTGCCGCCGGTCAGCAAGTTGAATTTATCGTCCAACCGCGCTGCAATTTGTTCGGCGCTCATGGTGCGAATGCGGTTGGCGGCTAACTCAATCGCCAACGGAATGCCGTCGAGGCGGCGGCAAATTTGAATGATGGCAGCGGCGCTGCGCTCGTTAATTGCAAAATCGGGTTTGGCAGCCTGCGCCCGCGCCACAAACAAGGCAAGGCTCTCGCTGCCCATCAGGGCGCTCAAGGCGGTGGGGGGTCCAACAGGGCTAAGGGATGTCATCGCCGCCGCGCGCGACGGGCTGGGCAATGACATGACGGGGATGCGCCACACCACTTCGCCCGACACATTGAGCGCTTCGCGGCTGGTGGCAAGCACCTGCACCCCCTCGCATTGGGTGAGCAATTGCTCGGCAGCGCTGGCGCATGCATCAATCAAATGCTCGCAATTGTCGAGCACCAGCAAAAGCCGTTTGTCGCGCAAATATTGCAGCATCACCTCAATCAGGGTTTGCTCTGGCGATTCTTTCACGCCGATGGACTTGGCGATGGCGGGCAATACCAATGCGCCATCGTTCAGCGGGGCAAGCTCGACCCACCACGCGCCATGCGCATATTGCGCCGCCAGCTCGCGGGCCACTTGAATCGAAAGACGGGTTTTGCCGCTACCGCCCTGCCCCACAATCGTAAGCAACGGATGGCTCAGCAATCCGCTGTCGGGGTCGGATTGGGTGAGCAAACGCCGCACCTCGGCCAAGGCGGCCCCACGCCCAATAAAACTGGTGAGCGGGCGCGGCATGTTGCCCAAGGTGGATGGCAAAGACGGCGCAGGGTTAGCAGCAGGGGACGGCGGCGTTGGCGCGGCATCTGCTCGGGGCGCTTTCGGCTCAACAACAGTAGCCGTTTGGCCTTCGCGTTTAATTTTCTCAGCCAACGCCAACGTCTCTGCCGAGGGTGGCAAGTTTAGTTCTTCGTGCAGCGCCTGTTTGCATTGCTCAAATTGCTGCAATGCGCTGCTGCGGTCACCGCTCTCGGCGAGGCTGGCGATGAGGTGTTGATACGCCGCCTCGTTGGCGCGGTCATACGCCAAAACCCGCCGCGCCA
>JAHBAL020000202.1 GCA_018500105.2 Anaerolineae bacterium | reverse complement strand
AGATGTGTATAAGAGACAGACCCCGCGTAGGTGTTGCCGATGTCGTTAACCAACATGCCGGTTTCCATCTGCTTTTTGTTAAAGCCTAATTCGCTACCGACCTTGAGCGGGAATTTGGCGTTGGGTTGGTGAAAAACCACGTAGTCAAAATCACTTGGTTTGAGCGACATCGCGTCCATCAGCGCGGTGGCCGAGGCCGAAATATGACCAAAATAGGCTGGCTCACCGGTGAAGCGCCCGGCGTGTTCGGGGAACTTTTCGTATTGCCGCCGCCAAAAGTCGGGTGTGTCGGTGACATAGCTCAATGAGCCTTCGATCTCGACCGACGCTTCTTCGATGGGGCCAATCAGGTAAGCCGCACCGCCCGCGCCAGCCGTATATTCGAGCGCATCGCCGGGCCGACCTTGCGCCGCATCCATACCGATGGCGAGCGCATATTTCGCCATGCCGCTGCTGACAAAGCCAATGGCGGCTTGAAACGCCTCGGTTCCGGCCTTGCAGGCAAATTGCCAGTCGGCGGCTTGGGTGAATGGGGTTGCGCCGATGGCCTCGGCAACAATGGTGCTGGTGGGTTTGACAGCGTAGGGATGAGACTCGCTACCCACCCAGACTGCGCCAATTTTTTGCTGCAAATCAGAGGGCGACATCTGTTGGCCCGTTGCGCGTTTGATGGCGTTACGGGCGGCTTCGATGCTCATTGTCACCACATCTTCGTCGAGGCCGGGCACAGATTTCTCGCGCACCGGCAACCCAGCATTGCCTTCTGTCCACAATTCGGATACTTCATCGCCCGGCAAGCGATAGCGAGGCACATATGAGCCATAGCCGACAATTCCCACCGGTTTGTTTGGTTTCATGAAAGCCATCTTTACTTGAGTTGAGAGTTCAGAGTTAAGCGTTAAGCGTTAAGCGTTAAGGATTGTTTTACTCGCTATCAACGATTAACGATCAACTCTGAACTTTTCCCAGATATATCCCAAATCAATTTGGGATAAAGTTTGGGATAAAAAAATTGTTTTTACCAAATGTCATTTTTGGGGGCTTACGCTTGTGAGTTTATGTTGACAATGTCACATTTGAAAATATGAATGCGTTTTCGCTGATTTCAGCATATCTACAGATAACTTTCTTAACGTAACATTGTCAAGCTGATAAGCCGTCAACAATTGCATTTAGCAACTAGGTCGTATTTTATGAACTTGGGGCTACCATAAACCACACAACAACGCCGTTTTGGGCGATGCGATAGGTTTTGATAGCCGAAATGATGCCTGCCTGAGAGCAAAACTATAATTTGCCGTATGTTAGTGGGGCTAGATGCCAGCCGCGCGGCGCTAAAACAGGCGACGGGCACAGAATATTACTCGTGGTCGGTGATCAATCACCTGATGCAGCAAGCGCCGGAGCACCATTACCGGCTATACACACGGCCCGGCTTGAGTGCCCAATTTGAGCCGCCGCACGAACGGGTCGAGATCGCCACCCGCCGCTTGTGGACACACATCGGGTTAGATGGCGAATTACGGCGACGACCGCCAGATGTGCTTTTCATCCCTGCGCATACCTTGCCCATCCCGTGCGCCATTGCCCCGCCGCGTCTGCGAAATAAACCTTTGCCGCGTATCGTCACCTTGCACGATGTTGGGTATCGGCATTTCCCAGACGCGCATCCGCTGCGGCAACGGCTGTATCTCGAATTTAGCACGTGGCTGAGCGCCAAATTTGCCGACCATCTGATTGTGGATTCAATCGCCACCCGCGACGACGTGGCGCACATTTATGGCGTGCCGCCGAGCAAAATGACCGTCGTTTATCCGGGGCCGTTGCCCTTGTTGACAGCAAATGAGCGTGGTATTGTGGCGGTTCAGCGCAAATGGGGGCTGGACAACCGGCCTTATGTGCTGTATGTTGGCACATTGCAGCCGCGCAAAAATATTGCACGGCTGATCGAGGCATGGCGCGAGGTGTGTCAGCGCTGGGCGACTGATGCGCCAGAGTCGGCATCGCCCATGCTGGTGCTGGCGGGCAAAGCAGGCTGGGGCAAGGTGGATGTGGCGAGTTTGGTGGCGCGGCATGGGCTGGTCGATCGGGTGCTGGTGACAGGCTATGTCTCCGAGCTTGAGAAATCGGCGCTGATGCGCGGGGCACAAGCCTTCGCCTTTCCATCTTTATATGAAGGATTTGGGTTTCCGGTGCTAGAGGCCCAGTCGGTGGGTGTGCCGGTGCTGTGTAGTGGCACGTCGTCGCTGGTCGAAGTGGCTGGCGATAGCGCCCTGATCGTAGACCCGCGCTCGGTGGCAGCGATTGGGCAGGGCTTGTGGCGGTTGCTCACCGATGCGCCCACCCGCGCCCGCTTGCGCGAGGCCGGTCTGCGCAATGTGCGGCGCTTCGACTGGCAGGCTTGCGCTCGGCAGATTTTGGGGGTGATGGCGGGGGTGTGGCAA
Organism: Anaerolineae bacterium; assembly: GCA_018500105.2. Lineage (GTDB taxonomy): Bacteria > Chloroflexota > Anaerolineae > J036 > Brachytrichaceae > AQU-03. The sequence continues at coordinate 2,273 of JAHBAL020000202.1, read as the reverse complement.
TGAATTTTTGTAAAAACTTAGTCGCTGGGCTTGCTGAACCACGAAAGACACGAAGCACACTAAAATAGAATTCTCTTTCGTGTGTTTTATGTAGGGGCAAAATGATCGTAAAACCGTCATTTCGAAGCGAAGCGAGAAATGACAGATGTTACGCAAAAACGGTGATTTGACGCTTCTACTATCATCTTGCCCCTTTGGGCCGGAATCATTCGGCATTGCGAGGCGCTGCGCGGGGCAAGTTGCGGTATATTGGGTGGGGCAAGTAGTCATTCAGCGAGGTTTAATATGCGATTCAATCCGTTTCATCCGGTTCGATGGCTGGCGCTTCTGGCCTTGGTTTGGGGGCTGGCAACTGCCCACCCAACCGCCCTGCCTGCCACCCAAGCCGCGCCACAGTCGCCGAACATCCCAAGCAAGGTGGGCGATCTAAAGTGGCACACCTTTTTGGGCGGGGCAGATAGGGACTATGCAAACGCCATCACGCTCAGCCCGTCGGGCGACCTCTTCGTGGCTGGAAATAGCAATGCGAGCTGGGGCAACCCGCTACGCCCGTATGCGGGTGGTTTTTATGGCGATGCGTTTGTGGCGCGGCTGGATGCGAATGGCACCCTGAAGTGGCATACCTTTTTGGGTGGGGCAGGTTACGACTATGGAAGCGCCATGACGCTCAGCCCATCGGGCGACCTCTTCGTGGCTGGGGGGAGCGGGGCGAGCTGGGGCAACCCGCTGCGCCCGCATGAGGGTGGTGGTAATTCTGATGCGTTTGTGGCGCGGCTGGATGCGAATGGCACCCTGAAGTGGCACGCCTTTTTGGGTGGGGCAAGTGGGGACGGGGCAAAAGCCATCACGCTCAGCCCGTCGGACGACCTCTTCGTGGCTGGGAGTAGCAATGCGAGCTGGGGCAACCCGCTACGCCCGCATGGAGGCTGGGTGGATGCATTTGTGGCACGGCTGGATGCGAATGGCAACCTGAAGTGGCATCCTTTTTTGGGTGGGGCAAATGAGGACTCTGCAACCGCCATCGCGCTCAGCCCGTCGGGCGACCTCTTCGTGGCTGGGTCGAGCGAGCCGATCTGGGGCAACCCACTGCGACCGCATGCGGGGCGTAGCGATGCGTTTGTGGCGCGGCTGGATGCGAATGGCAACCTGAAGTGGCACACCTTTTTGGGCGGGGCAAGTTGGGACGGGGCAAGCGACATCACGCTCAGCCCGTCGAGCGACCTCTTCCTGGCTGGATATAGCTATGCGAGCTGGGGCAACCCGCTACGCCCGTATACGGGTGATCTAGATGCGTTTGTGGCGCGGCTGGACGCGAATGGCAACCTGAAGTGGCACACCTTTTTGGGCGGAGCAACTTATGACGAGGCAACCGCCATGACGCTCAGCCCATCGGGCGACCTCTTCATGGCTGGTGAGAGCAAAGCAAGCTGGGGCACCCCCCTGCGTACACATGCGGGAGACGGAGATGCGTTTGTGGCGCGGCTGGAGCTTGAGTCAGGCACGGTTTACTTGCCACTCGGCGCTAACCAACTACTCAACGCCACTGAACCGCCGCCCACCGTCATCCCGCCTACGCCCACGCCTACGCCGCCAGCCAACCCATGTATTGTCAGCGACTGCCGCGAACCAAACAACAGCATTGGGCAAGCGGCTCAAATCAGCGTGAATGAGTCGGTATTGGCCTCGGTCAATGCCAACGGCGACGAAAACGACTATTACCGCGTTACCCTACAAGCGGGCAAACGCTATACCGTGCGGCTCAACTTTAGCGGCAATGCCGATCTTGATCTGTATATTTATGGCCCAGACCAACGCGAAATCATCAAATCGAAAAACGAAGGCCCCGTGCCAGAAGAGGTGATCGTGCGCGTGAGCAAGGATGATGTGTATTATGTGCTTGTCAGCGCCTTCGCCAGCAACGGGCCACAACAATATGAGTTGGTGGTGGGGGAGTGAGTGTAATCACGACATCCATGCGGGTGCGCTGGGGCGGGTTGCTCAGCTTTATGTTGGTCGGGGCAATGTTGGGGCGGGCTGGGTTTGCCACCTCAATACCAAGGCTGTTCAAAAGTCAAAAACCTTCTTCTGTAAAAAAAGCCCGATAAGGCTTCGCTACTAAGGGCGGCGGGTTTACCCCCGCCCATCGTTGCTCAATAGGCGCGTTCGCCGGAGGATAAACCCGTCCGGCTGATCAGCGAAGCCCTATCGGGCTTTTCCAATTAGGTCATGCGCTGACTTTTGAACAGCCATAATGCGGCTGGTATGACACCTCG
>JAHBAL020000491.1 GCA_018500105.2 Anaerolineae bacterium | reverse complement strand
TTTGTGAAAATCGCACTCGAATGGCGATCAATCGCCATTCTACATAACAACGCCCGTTACACGGGCTAATTTTGCAGCCCACGCAGTGGGCGTTGCTATATAGCGCGGGGATTGATCCCCGCGCGGGCGCGGCACATCGTATTTTGTGGCTTGCCCTAATGAGACAGCCTATTGGCTGCGATTATTGCGAGATACTGATTACCTTACCCATGAGCAATTTGATAGTTTGAATCTTGATGTTCAAGAGGTTTGCCGCATCATTGGCGCGATCCAAAAATCAACCAAAGAAATACAACTTTGCCCGAACCTTGCCCCCTAATTCGTAATTCGTAATTCGTAATTCGTAATTAATTCCACCTCTTCTTGCAGCGAGGCAATTTCGCCATCGAGCCAAGCGGCGCGGAGGCGGGCGAGGATGGCAGCATAGCGTGGGCCGGGCGCGATGCCGCGCTCGCGCAGGTCGTCACCGGTGGTGGCGGGCCGCACCCAGCGCCAATCGTGCCATTCGGCACGCATGGCTTGGCGTTTGACTGGGTCGGGGTCGAACAGCCAGCCGACAAACAAGGCAGGCCCGCTAAATGATTTAAGCAACTCGGATTGTTGGCTGGTTTTGGCGCGGAACAATTGGCGCGAGAGTGAGCTGAGCAACCCGAGTGACACCAGCGCCTCGCGGATGATTGCGGGGTAGGGGATGCGCTCGATCCAACGGCTGGCGCTTAGTTGCCCTTGGTTATACATGAGCGCCCCCCAACCGATCAACCGGAGAATATCATCTGGGAGCAGCCCCAATGTTTGTAAATTCCAGTGGTTATCAGCCAATTGGCGACGGGCATGTTGATAGCGGCTGGCGATGATACTGGCATCGGGCGCAGGAATGGCAAGTGCGGCGAAAATGCCCCATTCCTTCAGCAAATTTAGCCCGATTTCAGGGTGGGCTTCGCAAAAAATATGCTCAAGATCATACTTGATGCGCTCGCCACTCAGGTCACGCAGATAGGGCACGCCCGCTTTTAGCCATTCGAGACTATCTGACTCGATGCTAAACCCGAAGCGGGCGGCATAACGCGCCGCACGGATGGCGCGAGTTGGGTCATCTACAAAACTTTGGGCATGCAAGGCGCGAATATGCCGATGTTGCAAATCATTTTGCCCACCAAATGGGTCGAGCAAAAGCCCGTCATTGAGACACCACGCCATTGCATTAATGCTGAAATCGCGGCGCGGCAGGTCTTGCTCAATATTGGACGGGCTGATGATGGGCAGCGCAGCTGGCCGGATATAACGCTCGGTGCGAGCCGTCGTAAAGTCAATAGACAAATCTTGCCAAGCGAGGGTGGCGGTGCGAAATTTCTCGTGCGTGGTCAGGCCATCGCCAAATTCAACTTTAAGTGCTTGGGCAAATTGAATCGCATCGCCTTCGACGACAAAATCGAGATCACCAAGCGGTTGGCCCATTAACCCATCACGAATGGCCCCCCCGACCAAACAAACGCGGGTGTCGAGACGCTTGGCTTGCGCCCGCACTTGGTCGAGCACGTGACGTTGCTTGTCGCTTGCACAAGCATCAATCTTATCTGCGATCATGAAAAATAAATGACATCACTACTATACAGCATTCGCTCAGCACGCCCTGTTAAAATGTGAGCCTAGAATTATGCAGGCTTCGCCCAATCGTGATCAAAAAGATCAAAGTGCATCGTCTCCTAACACAAGTTGGCTCAACAATCGCTACCGACTGCTCGCACTCATTGCGGGTGGTGGCATGGCAACCGTGTATAAGGCGCAAGACACATTACTCAATCGTGTCGTGGCGATCAAGACGCTGCGTGATCAATTTGCGCTTGACCCGCAATTCATGAGCCGTTTTCGAGATGAGGCACAAGCAGCGGCCAATTTGAACCACCCAAACGTGGTGACGGTGTTTGATGTGGGCAAGGACAAGCTGCAAGGTGTCGAGCGGCAATATTTGGTGATGGAGTATGTCGAGGGTCACGATCTTAAATACATTATTCGTGACCGGTTGAATGGCAATTCGGGGGAGCCACCTTTTAGCATTGATGAAGCGGTCAGCCTCATTCGACAAGTGTGCGAAGGTGTCGGTAGCGCCCACAATCGCGGCTTGGCCCATTGCGATCTTAAGCCCCAAAACGTGATGGTATCGCCAAGCGGGCGCGTAAAAGTGACCGATTTTGGCATTGCGCGGGCCTACACAGCACTGGCAAATGAGCGCAGCGAAACCGTGTGGGGCACGCCGCAATATTTTGCGCCTGAACAAGCGTCTGGGCATCCTACCACCGCCGCCAGCGATGTTTACTCGATTGGTGTCATGCTATATGAATTGTTGGCGGGGCGTTTGCCGTTTGAAAGCCGCGATTCAAAAGAATTGGCGCGGATGCACGTGACCGCGCGCCAACCTGAGTTGCACACGCTCAATCCGTTGGTTCCGTTGCAATTAGAAAGCATTGTCAATAAGGCGATGGCGAAAGACCCCGCCAATCGTTACCGCGATGCGAACCAATTTGCGCGGGTGTTAGACGCCTATTTGCGGCAAGGCGAGGAAAATACCATGATGGGCAGCAACGCGGCCCCACGCGGGGATGCGGGTCGAACGGGCCGACCTGCGCCATCTAAACCTGTGCCGCAGCCCGTGCCCAAGCCCGTGCCTGCCCAATCGAACAAAAACGATGCCACGATGGCGAACTCGGCAGTAACGCCGCCGGGCGGGATGACATCGGCTAATCAAGGCAATACTTCGTCGGGGATGACCAGTGTGACCGGCATGACCACGATTTTTCGCACGTCGGATGGCGGGACGGATATGTTGGTGTGGGTGTTGTCGGCCATTGCCTTTGCGTGCGTGCTGGGTTTAATTCCGCTGTATTTGGCCGTGTATCGCATTTACACTGACCCGCCGGGCGATTTGCCGCCCGTCACCCGTGCGGTGCTTGCCACCGTGCCAGCGGGCGCAGCGAGTGTGCCGCCGCCTGCCGGTCCTACCCAAGCCGCTGCTGCCGCCACACAACTCATTCCAACTGATTTGACCAATTATGTCTTGTCTGACCCAATTTTGGAGCAGTTGCGCTCGGTGGGTTGGAAGGTGACAGTGACCGATCAAGCCTCGTTTGCGCCCGAACGCCAAATTTTGCGCACCGACCCGCCAGTCGGCAGCCGGTTGGCGGTGACTGGCTCGCTCACGGTGTTTGTCAGCACAGGTGGGCGGGTTCCCATTGGGGCCACTTTGTCGCCGATTGTGCTCGACTCGGTTAAGCTAAATGCAGAGACCTTTAAGCCCGGTCAAACGATGGAAGTGGGTTTGCGTTGGCAAACGACAGGCCGCGTGCCAACAGGCTACAAAACCGCCGTGCATGTGCTGGATGCCAACGCCGATAATTTGCGGGCGCAAGGCGATGACCGCGAGCCACGCGATAACGGTGTGCCAGCCCCGACGGTGACCTGGACGACTGGGCGCAATATTAATGACACGTTTACTGTGGCCTTGCCAAATAATTTGCCGCCGGGCCGCTATCGTTTGATGATAAGCCTGTATAACGACCAAGGTCGCTTGCGGGTGACGAATCCGGGGCGGGCCACTGCCTCGAATAATAGCTTGGTGGTTAAAGTGTTTGAAGTGGTGCGCTAGCTAATTGCGCAACTTTTTTTAATGCCTCGCGTAACAATAACAAATGACATTGTTATTGTCTTTTGCACCAGCACAGTCGGGGATAGCGTTAGGCCCAATGGGGCCAATGGGCGGCGCTGCCACAACCATGCCCAATACCAAGCGCCCAACTGGGCGCGGGGCGGGGCCAACATTGGCCCCCACACAGCCAAACACGGCGATGAAAGAACCTGCGCTCAACGCCCAAACCGATAGCGACCCCGATATGCGTTGGGTGCGGGCGGTGTTGGCTGGCGATCGCTCGGCCTTTGAACCCTTGGTCGAGGCGCATCAGCAGCGGGTGTATTACTTGGCATTGCGTATGTTGGGTAACCCTGCCGAGGCGCAAGACGCGGCCCAAGATGTCTTTTTGCAAGCCTATACCCGATTGGGCAGCTATAAACCTGAATGGAAATTTAAGACTTGGGTGATGAGTATTGCGTCGAATCTGTGTATTGACCGGCTGCGCCGGCGCAAAATTGAGCCGATGTCGTTTACGGATCGTGCCAATCCATTTTCGGACGGTGATGCCGAGAGTGACGCGGTAGACGTGATTGAGCAAATGGAAAGCGGCGAGCCATTGCCTGAGCAAACCGCCGAGGCAAACGAACAGCAGCGCCTCGTGATGCAAATGTTGAAGGGTTTGCCAGAGGAAGATCGCAGTATGCTCATCATGCACTATTGGGGCGACATGAGTTATGACGAAATTGCCGCCTCGACGCATACGACGGTTGGCGCGGTTAAGTCGCGGCTTTTTCGGGCACGGCGCAGCTTGGCCGAGTCGAGCTTGGCAAAAAAATTGGAGGTTCACTATGAATAATCTGCCATTACAACCGATAGACGATCTGATGCTCATGGCGTTAGATGGCAACCTTAACGCACAACAACAAGATGAACTCGATGCTTATTTGGCGGCGAATCCAGAGGCCAGTGCCGTTTTTGCGCAAATGATGGCCGATGATGACGCATTTTTGGCTTTGCCGTTGCCTTCTTTGCCGTTGGGGCTGAGCAAAACGATTATGAGCGCCATTGCCATGCCCGAAGTGATGGCCCCCAAGCCGGTGCAGATGCTCAAGCGGGCCGTGCCGCAACCCGTTGCGCAGACACCTTCGTGGGTGTGGCAATTGGCGTTTGTGTTGATGTTGACATCGGTATTGGTCGCGGGCGCATTGACGGTATGGTTCAATCTGTCGCCGATTTTGCGCTATATGCTCATTGCGCTTGAAATAGGTGAGCTGAATGCGTTTGTGGCCTTATTTCACAGCATCAAATCGTTTTTCTGGGGAGCAACAGGCGCATTATTCACATTTTTTCGGGCGTTGCTTCGACAACCTTCAGCATGGGCGGGCTTAGCGCTGGCCTTGGCAATTGTGGCGGCGTGGGTAGTGACAATGGTAGCGATTTACCGACCCGCGCCGAGTTCGGCATGATGAAAAAAGTTTTTAGTCTATTACTCGCCTTATTCGTAGGATTATGGCTACTTGCGTCGGTGCAATCGGTATTTGCGGCAACAGATGATGCAGATTCGCCAGAGACAGGCCGTATTTGGCTTGATGATGGCGACCAAGTGGTGTTTGGCGATAATTTCACACTGGCAGCGGGCGAAGTGGTGAGCGGCGATTTAATCATATTTGGCGGCAATGCCAAACTTGAAGAAGGCAGCCGTGTGAAAGGGAATGTCAATTTGTTTGCTGGCAATGTAGACGTGTATGGCAGCATTGATGGCGATATTAATGTCGTGGGCGGAAATGTAAGCTTGAAAGCATCGGCCAAAGTAGGCGGCAAGCAAAATGTGGTGGCGGGTAATATTAGCCGTGCGCCGGGCGTGGCGATGGGTTCGGCATCACCGAGCACCGGAAGCAGCCGGTCGGGTGTCACTGTCGCCCCGCCGGGTGGCGGCTTTTTTAACCGACTAGGGGCTTGGCTCGACTCAGCAATCGCAGGGAATGGTGGGCCAGACGGCTTTTGGCGCAGCTTTTTTCAGCAAATCAGTCGCAGCATGGGCAGCGACCCCTTGGGTTTGAAATGGCTGACCAATACGCTTTCATCGGCTGTTTTTACCACCATTTTGGCTGTTTTAGCCGTTGCGATCTTTCCTAAACGTTATGAGACGATGGTTTGGGTGGCGCGGCGGCAATCGGTGTCGGCGCTGAGCGTTGGTGGGTTGACATGGGTGGCTGTGCCGATTTTGGCGACGATTTTGGTGTTTACCATTTGTCTCATCCCGGCTTCGATCGTTGGTATTTTGGCGTGGGGGCTTGGCTCGGCGTTGGGGTGGGTGGTGAGTGCATCGGTTTTTGGCGATTGGCTGCTGCGTGGGCTGGGCAAACGCAATATTGCCCCAATTGGGCAGACCGCCATTGGGGCCTGTGTGTTGGTTTGTCTTGGTGCATTGCCGATGTTTGGCTGGCTGGTTGGCCTTGCCGCAACTTTTCTTGGGCTTGGGGCGTTGCTGCTGACGCGCTTTGGCACACGCGGCAACGATCAGTGGCTGGTGCTGCCAGCATAAGGATTAGTGACGAGCGCTTGAACAGCCGCGAACATCAATGTTCGCGGCTGTTTTTATTGGCGCTAAACGCGGGCATCGAGCCATTGCGTTAGGTCGTCGAGCACTTGGGCTTTGCACAAATCGTTGAGGGTTTCGTGGTAAGCGCCCTCATAGAGTTTGAGGGTTTTGTCGGCAGAGGCAACCTTGGCGTAAACCTGTTTGCTACCTTCGGGTGAGGTCAGCTTATCGGCAGTGCCATGAAAGAGGAAAATGGGCAGGGTGATGCTGCCCGCTCCTGCGCCGATGAGATTGATGGCGCGGATGAGTTCGGCCCCCGTGCGGGCGCGTGTGCCGCCGTAATAACACAGCGGGTCGCTGCCAGCATTGCCAACGATTTCGGGATCGCGCGAAATCGTGGTGGTGTCTATCTTCATGGTGGGCAGGGTCGGCGCAATTTTGCTGATGACACCCGACAATTTGACCAAAGCAGGCGGCACGCTCGCATCCAGTTTGAGCGCGGCGCTGCTCAGTACTAGCCCACGCAACAAGCCGCGTGTTTGGTTGGGCTGCCGCGTGATGGTGTAAAGGGTGGCAATGGCTCCGCCCATGCTGTGCCCCATCAAAAAAATGGGTTGCTGTTTGGCGATTGTTTTGACGCTGGTTAATAGCACGTCAACATCGGAGACATAATCATCAAACGAATTGACATAGCCGCGTGGCTGACCGGGCGAGCGCCCATGTCCGCGCAGGTCGAAGGTGTGGGTGGCATAGCCGTGCTGGGCAAGATGATCTGCCACATGGGCATAGCGCCCGCTGTGTTCGCCCAATCCGTGCACAAGGGCGATGTGCGCTTTGGCGGGGGTGTCGGGTTGCCATGATTGGGCAAAAAGCTTTAGCCCGTCGGTGCTGGTGAGTTTTGTTTCTTGATGGCGCATAAATATATGATGATTTTACACGGATTATCTTTTCGATAAGGGAGATGATAGTTTGAGTGCAGTCTCAAACTGAGGTTTTGGCCGATTTCACCCGTGCGGAGTATAGATGCAGTTATCGTCAAAACAACAAAAAAACTCCCCCGTTCAGAACCGAACGGGGGAGATACAGGAGGAAGATGCTACGAACTATTTACAATTTTGGCGTTTGCAAATAATCCGCAAAAAACTTGATCACATGGTGGGCTTTAAGGTTGGGGTTGTCGTGGGGGTTTCATCTTCGTGCCAAGGCACACCCACCCAGCGTAGCAGATAGTAGTCTGCACCGATATAACCTGCAACTTTCCACGCCATAATCAGCAACACTGCGAGCGCCAAGAGCAAACCGTTTGAGCTGGCCGAACCGGCCATGATGAAGTTCCAGTTCATGAGCGCACCGAAGAAGGCGGCGATACCGACGAAGGCGCCGACGACCAAACCGACACCAACCAATACTTCACCATAAGCGACGAGCGGCGCGAACCACGTATAAGTTTCATTTGTAAGCAGAACGTTGATAAAATCACGATACCAATCGAAGGCGATGGGTGGCTTGCCAGTAGCGGGAATCTTGACTGCATTGGTCCAATAGCCCTTTAGCGCCTCACCGGTGGTTACCCACTTGGGGTCTGCAACCTTGTGCCAGCCTGCGTCAATCCACTGCAACCCTAACCAAATTCGCAAGAACAGCCACAGCCAACCTGCGCGTTTATCGCTAAACAAAAATCGTGCGAGTGGGGGATCGTGAATCACGTGACCGTGAGTGGTAGGATACTTAATATTAGTCATTTTATTTGCCTCCAAATTAAACGAGAAGAAGAAATTTTGTTTGTTTTTCTTCGTTGTCTGATGGCTAAATCATAGCGATTTAACATCTAAACCGCGTCTAACAAACGGTTAGTTATTGGCTAGCCAAGTGGCTAGCGTTTGCGGATAGTTGGATGGATGACAAATTGAGCCAAGCCTGATAGACTTAAGCTGTCGTTGCTGTAATATTAAGCCAGTTGGTTTAATATTTTGCGGCTACGAATTGTTATGACAGCTTCTAATCAGCACGCATTGCCGCTACCTGCATCGAACACCTCTGTATCATCGTCGCTGGCAATTACAGCATCGCATCGAAAATTACATGCGTATTTTTATGATGTATTGACGTTGATCAATGAAAATGCGCCGCAAGCTCAGGTGTTGGCAAAAATTGCCGATGGCATATGTCAGTTCGAGCAAGTGCGCGGGGCATCTGTTTTTCAGCACGAGCTAGACAAAAAGCGAATGCACTTGCTGATTGATGTCAGAGCTACGTGTGGCGAGGTCGCCCGCCGAGATATCATTTTGCCCACCGATTGGTTGTGCCCCAACCCGACCCTGTGCGATAACGCGCACGATCTGAGTGCGGACCCCGCGCAATTACAGCCATGGGTGATTGCGCTGCCAGAGGTGTATCGGCAAAAAGCCACCGATGTGGCCGAGGTGTTTGATCATAACGCCATTGCTCAATTTTGCAAAGCCGATGAATTGGCGTTGGTGATGCCTTTTTTCGCCGATCATCGGATGTGTGGGGTATTGATTGTGTTTTTTCAACCGACTTATACGTTAGGCGATGAAGCGAGTGCATTGATAAAAACTTTTGCCAAACAAATTGAAATGGTGATGAACAACGCCGGTCTGCGCGAGCAAGCCTTGCAAAACGCGGTGAAGTTGGAGCGCAACCGCCTTGGGCGTGATCTGCATGACTCGGTTAGCCAAGCGCTATACACGGCTAATTTGATGGCCGAGACTTTGCCGACGGTGTGGGAACAGGACGCAAGCAAAGGTTTGCAGCAATTGAACGACATTCAGCGCATGGTAAAGCTGGCCTTGGCCGAAATGCGCTCTTTGTTGGTCGAATTGCGCCCAGTGGTGCTGGTCGAAAGCAGCCTCAATGATTTGCTCAGCCAACTGGCGAATGTTGTCTCGTACCGCTCCAAAATTCCGGTTGAGGTGGTGGCGCACGAACGGTCACGCTTGCCCAACGAGGTGCAGGTCTCGTTTTATCGCATTGCCCAAGAAGCGCTGAATAATGTGATGAAATATAGCGGTGCAAGCGAGGTCAAGATCGAGCTAAGTGTGCACGCAGTGGGCGGCTTGTTGCGCATTCGTGACAATGGGCGCGGCTTCGACCCCACCATCGTGACCGGCACACACATGGGCTTACGCATCATGCGCGAGCGGGCCAGCGAGGTTGGGGCCGATCTCAAAATTCAATCGCAAATTGGCACGGGCACAACCATCCAAGTGATTTGGGATCGGTATGGCAACCAAGATGACGATTAGGCTGGCGGCGCGGGGCGAGAGGTCTATTGGTTGCGTTTGAGCAACTTGCTGCGATAAAACCCGAAGGCCAGTAACCCAATCACCACCGCTGCCCCTGCCGCAACCCACCCGACATAGCCGATGAGGTTGCGCCAGCGGTGCGAATGATTGCTGCCGATGATATAGGCGGCGCGTGGGTTGTCGGCGCTGTAGGCGATTTGCACCGTGCCGCCTTTTTCAAAGCGTTGCGCCCCTTGGTTTACCGCGTCCACCGCGATCACGGCATCGCGTTGGTTGGGTGGGGTGAATCGCATCTCGACCACATCAAACGGCTGCGCGGCTTCGATATCGGTTCCGCGTCGGGTGCATTGATGGGTGCTGACGGCAGTATTGCGATAGCGCGGCACAACGTCGTATGGGCGGATGCACTTCACTTGGGCCACATCGGTGATGGTGGCGGTGGCGCGTAGCGGTTTGCTCGCCAAATCTTCGAGCGCCCGCCAATCTTGATAAACATAAAATAGCGGCCCGCCAATGCCGATGAGTCCGGCGACGACAGCGCTGCCCAAACAGCCCCAGCTTGATGTATTGGCCAATTTAAACATCAGCCAGATCAAAATAGCCAAGGCCACGCCCCAGCCGAGCAATTCCACCGCCACAAAATCGCTGGTGCTGGCGGCGCTGAGTTTGACCAACGCCGTGCCGCCGATGAGTGGCATAAACGTGACTTTGACCGCATCGCCGACGCGCAATTCGTCATACAAGGCCGGTTTGCGCAAGTCGAGCGTGGCCGAGGCGTCGCCAGCCCTGGGCAAGGTGCTGTTGATGGCACTTGAAAATGTGCCGGGCGTGCTGCCATCGGCGCGATAGTTCACCGTGACCGCCCAGTAATGCGCCCATGTGCCCGCGCCCGCGACCGAGACGGTCTCTTGTTTTTGTGTTACGGTTCCGGTCACAGTTTTGCCGACTACATTGATGCTCGCCAGCGCGGCTGTGCCCAAACACAGGGCAATGAACAGCGGCAATAGCGCCACCAGTAGCCCTAATTTCGGGCTGCGTCGCCCAATCAGCCCACCAAGCCCCACCATCAGGGTAAAAATAACCAAGGCCGCCAGTGTCATGATGACGGTTGTGCCAAAATCGGTTGCAGTTGCTCCTATACTCATGTTGCTTATTATGGCAAATTGGATTGGGCAAAGTTGCGATTTCTTGTATCTCGGAGGAATCTTTGCGGGAATTTAATCGCCGTGCTGATTTTCAGCAAAGACCCCTCGCCGCGCTTGCTCAGAAACTTAGATATATGCGTATATTTGATGCGTCATCCCGAAACGAAGTGAGGGATCCCTATCGCCTCAACCAATACAAGCGTCACACTGGCTTGGCAAAACTTTGGCTGCCCTGACGACGTATTTGCTGGATTTAATCTTCGGGGATCCCTCGCTACGCATCGGGATGACCCATTGAGATAATAAGTTTCTCCCCCTTGCTGGACGCCGCCCCCTCCCCTGCGTCTATGTATTCGGGGTGACATGGCAACTTATGTGAAGTGATATAACTGAGTGCATGTCACCCACTTACTTTTCACTTTCCCCTGATATTTATCAACTCATCACCCGTGCGCCCGGGCCGAGTGGTAGTTTGCCATTGACCGAAGATATGTTGTTACATTCGCCCAGCGGCGATTTATTTGGCTGGACGCAAAATGTGGGCATGGGCTGGGACCCCGCCGAACTGACGCGCACGCAAGTGCTGTTGCTCAGCACACAAGGCGGTATTCGTGCCCCCGATGGCAAGGCGATTGCATTGGGCTACCATACCGGCCATTGGGAGGTGGGGCTACAAATGCAAGCCGCCGCCGATGAATTGAGCCAACACGATGCCATGCCTTTTGCTGGTTATGTCACCGACCCGTGTGACGGGCGCAGCCAAGGCACGACCGGTATGTTTGACAGCTTGCCGTATCGCAATGATGCGGCGATTGTTTTTCGGCGGCTCATTCGCTCATTGCCTACCCGCCAAGCTGTGGTTGGGGTGGCGACCTGCGACAAAGGCTTGCCTGCCATGTTGCTGGCTTTGGCCGGCACGCCCAATTTGCCGTGTGTGCTGGTGCCGGGCGGGGTGACTTTGCCTGCCGAAGATGCCGAGGATGCAGGCAAAGTGCAGACCATTGGGGCGCGATTTGCGCAGGGCGAAATCACGCTCGAATATGCTGCCGACATGGGCTGCCGCGCTTGTGGCTCGCCGGGTGGCGGTTGCCAATTTTTGGGCACAGCCGCCACCTCGCAGGTGGTGGCCGAGGCGTTGGGCATGGCCTTGCCGCATTCGGCGCTGGCCCCATCTGGGCAGCCGGTGTGGCTCGAATTGGCGCGAGCTTCGGCGCGAGCGGCCTTGCATTTGCAAAAAAACCGCATTACCACCCAACACATTCTCACACCCGATGCCATTCACAATGCAATGGCAGTTCATGCGGCGTTTGGCGGCAGCACCAATTTGTTGTTGCACATTCCCGCCATTGCCCACGCCGCCAAACTGCGCCGCCCGACAGTGGATGATTGGAACGTCATTAACCGCCAAGTGCCGCGGTTGGTAGATGCCTTGCCGAATGGGCCACAAAATCATCCGACCGTGCGCGTGTTTTTGGCAGGCGGTGTGCCAGAGGTGATGTTGCATTTGCGCCAGTTGGGGTTGTTGCGTTTGGACGCGGTGACGGTGACGGGGCAGCGACTTGGCGATGTGCTGGCTGATTGGGAAAAGTCAGAGCGGCGGCAAAAATTCCGCGAATTGTTGCACGAGCGCGATGGTGTGTCGCCCGATCAGGTCATTATGTCGCCCAGTTTGGCGAAGCAGCGCGGCCTAACCAGCACGGTTACTTTTCCCACCGGCAATTTAGCGCCCGAAGGGTCGGTCATCAAAAGCACGGCCATTGACCCGCGTGTGGTGGATGCTGACGGCGTGTATCGCAAACGCGGCCCGGCGCGGGTGTTTACCCGCGAACGTGATGCGGTGGCGGGCATTAAATCGGGCAAAGTTAAGCCCGGCGACGTGATTGTGCTGATTTGTGGCGGGCCGATGGGCACAGGCATGGAGGAGACGTATCAGGTGACATCGGCGCTCAAACATTTGCCTTGGGGCAAAGAGGTGGCGGTGATCACCGATGCGCGGTTTTCGGGCGTGAGCACTGGCGCATGTATCGGGCATGTCAGCCCAGAGGCGCTGGCGGGTGGGCCAATTGGCAAACTGCGCGATGGCGATATGATCGAGATCATCATTGACCGTGTGAATTTGCACGGCACGGTTAATTTTGTGGGGGATGGGGGGCTGTCGCCGCAAGCGGCTGCGGCTGACCTTGCGGCTCGTTCACCCCGTGGCGACCTTGTGGCCCATCCCGCTTTGCCCGACGATACGCGGTTGTGGGCGGCTTTGCAGCAAGCCAGTGGCGGCGTTTGGGGGGGATGCGTGTATGACGCTGACGCAATCGCGGTGGCATTGGCGAGGGGGCTGGCGAGTTAGGCCATTCAGAAAAAATAATTCTCCGATTCTTTACCAATTCCGCGTCTCCGCGATCACAGAATTTGGATCGCGGAGACGCGGAATTGACGGAAAATCGGAGGGCGTTTTACAAGACGATTCCGGTATTAAATCTCTCACAAAGGACACAAAGCGCACAAAGAGATATTTGTCTCGATTCAACTGCGTGTTCTTTGTGTTCTTGGTGAGAAATTTTCTTGTCGTAAACCGACGAGCTTTGTTTTTATACGGCCTCTAACTCGTTGGTAGGCTGGGGCGCGTCACCTCGGCCCAAGGCACAACGGTTGACAAAATGAGGCTGCTGGTGCAGCGACCAACGCTCGAAAGCGTATTGATGACGTTTTGCAAATGGCTGGGCGAAGTGACGACCAGCCGCAAGTCGAGACTATCTACACCGGTGATGATATGGCATTCGAGCACTTCGGGCATGGCGCTAATAATGCCGCGTATGAAGTCCTCGTTGCCATTGTCATCGGTCGAGATGCGCATACAGGTGCGGATGGCGTAGCCGAGCTTCTCGGGGTTGACGCGGGCGTGATAGCCCATAATCACGCCGTTTTCCTCTAGCCGCGCTACCCGTTCGGCCACGCTGGGGGCCGACATGCTGACGCGCCGCCCTAGCTCGGCAAAGCTCAGGCGGGCATTTTGCTGCAGCTCGTGCAAAATCTGCCAATCAGTGTCGTCCAAAGGTCGCAAATTAGGCTTTGAATCGAAGGTGCTATTCACAGTTTTCCTTTGAATGCATGTCAAAACAGGGCAAACGCCAACGAGTCGTTATTCACTTTTGCCCGTCATTTGGCTATGATTATCGCCATTATGAACAACGGAAAATCAAATTTTAATGTTGCCGATGCACGAAATACTGCCTTTCATTCTGCGATGTTTGCCGGATCACATATGCCGCTCAATACTGAATTGGAATGGACGCCGAGCAGCTTTTTTAATGTGTTGCCCGCGTTTATTGCGCTCATGCTTGCGATTGGGGCGATGAGCAAGTTGTTTGCGTAGTTGAAGAATATCCTCTTGTTTGTAGCGCTGTCAATTTCATGTTTATGGCGCTACAACCAGGATGACCGACTAATGCGCTTTACTCGCATACAAAAAACCCAGATGGCTATGCACGGGGTTGGGGTAGGTGGTCACCCTAAACCCGTGTTGCTCAAAATGTTGCACCAAACTTGAATGATGATGTGGCGTGGCATTGTCGTGATATTCCATGCACACGCGCTCGATTTTGGCTAATTCGGCGGGCGCAGCATTGAGGAAAATGTCAAATTCGGCGCCCTCGCAATCTACCTTTAGAAAATCAATGTGCTGAATTGCTGTCAGCGTAAAAATATCGGCCAAGCCGATGGCATCTACGAGGCCAGATTTGCTGGGGGCGAGCGATGCTGCATTGTCAACGCGGTGCGTGGTGTGTTGCACCGCCGCGCCGGTTTGGCTCACCATGCGCTTTTCGGCGCGGCTGCTCACGGCTTTTTGAAACACTTGCACATTTTTCAGGCCATTTAGGGCGATATTTTCATTAAGCAGCGCATAGGCTTGGGCAAACGGCTCGAAGGCGATGAGTTTGGCGGTAGGGTGATGAAACGCCGTGTGGGTGACAAAATCGCCATACGCCGCGCCGATGTCAACCACCACCCAGCCGTTTTGTATTGCGCAGCCATGCACTGCGTAGTCGTGATCTAAGCACGTCTCTTTGGCGATCCAAATATCCATCACACTCGACACCCTGAGCTTGAGGCCGTCGCGCAGACGAATGATGGGGCGCTGGCCCAAGGCCGCCGCAAGGATAGCGGCGGGGTTTTTGAGGCCAAATAGCAGGGTGGGAATGGATTTGAGATAGTATTGGAGTTTGGTTTTCATCAAAGCGCGGCGCATTATAGTCGTCTTGGTTGAATAACGCCCTAGCTAAAGATTTAGTTTTGGCAAATAGCGCCCTGTGCGGCTCATATAGTCGCGATAAGCATCGCCAAACGTGGCGATGAGGTTGGCTTCTTCGCGTGGCACACGCCAACGGATGAACATGACGAACGGCACAACCGTGACGCCGATCAGCCAGATTAGCCCCGACAGCAGCATGAGCGATACAATCGCCAAATACCCGAACACATACAGCGGATGACGAATCCAACGATAGGGGCCGGTGGTGACCAAGGTCGCACCGGCACGGGCTTCTTGCACTGGCGAAATATTGAGGCCGAGTGTGCGAAACATCCAGTAAATGAGGCCAAGGTCTATCAGCCCGACGATGAACGCGCCAAGGCGAAGCCAATCGGGCAGTGTGACGCGGAGCGCGGCGACCCAGTTGGGGTTGACGATGTAGGCAAGGATCGGTAGCCACACCACAAACCCAAACAGCCGCAGCCAGATAATAGGTCGTTGGCTGCCTGTGCTGTGCAATTGCCCCCCAAGAAGATGAGCGCGGATGCGAAAGGAGATGCTGATGCCAAAGGCCGAGATGAGAATAATCAGGGTTGCGATTTGATAGTAGGTTTCAAACATGTTGTTTTCCTCGTAGGTCTGCAAAAATTTAGGCGTGCCTAAATTTTGTGTTTTCATTATATTTAGGCGTGCCTAAATTTCGTGCTAACACAAGCTGATAATTTGATGAGGAAAATCGAGCGCCCATAATACTTCAATCCAGCACTAAAAAACGAGGCACAGTATGCTGTGCCTCGTTTAAATTATGTCGTAGAAGATGAAACGTGTTTACGACTTTGGCTCGATCAAATTATGATTAAGCGCCAGCGCCACTGCCTCAACGCGGTTGGTGACGCCTAACTTTGACAAGATCGAGCTGACGTGAAACTTGACGGTTGAGACGCCCAAAAAGAGTTTGGCGGCGATTTCGGTGTTGTTCAGCCCTTCGCTCATATGTCCCAACACCTCGCGCTCGCGGTCGGTTAGGTCGTGGCCCATTTTGGGGGCGGGGTTCAAAATGCGCATGAGCGCATCGGCGGCTTCGGGCGCGAGCGAGCGTTTGCCTTTGGCGGCGGCCCGCACGGCCTTGGCGAGATCATCTGCCGACACGTCTTTTAGCAAATATCCAATTGCGCCAGCATTGAGCGCACCTTTGATCTTTTCATCTTCGGCAAAACTGGTTAAGATGAGAATTTTGGCATCTGGGTGATGGGCGCGAATTTTTTGGGTGGCGGCCACCCCGTCCATGCGGGGCATAAGCACGTCCATCAGCACCACATCCGGCTGATAATGCTCATACATCATCACCGCCATTTCGCCATCATTGGCCTCGCCCACCAGCTCAAAATCTTCATTCACGGCCAGCATGGTGATTAGCCCTTGCCGCAACATCGCGTGGTCATCTACAATCATTACACGAATCATCTCGACTTGCTCCATTCGATAAAAATATCACTACCGATTATGTCTTCATTCAGGTTTGACCCATCATCATCGCCGCGCTCGACCGATACTGTTGCACCGATCTTGTTGGCGTGATCATAAATCATTTGCAGCACGCGGGCCGCTTCGTTTGCACCTGTTTCAACCTCTGACGGCATCAATTTTAATGGCTTTCCATCGAGATGAATATGTAATATGGCTTTAACCGAGTTAACAAACAAATTGAGGTCAATCTGTTTGCAATCGAGTAGTCGCACCAAGTTGATGAGGGTTTCTTGCAAAATGCGATAGACAGCCACATGCACCTCTGGCGGCAATTTGCCTTGCTCTTGCAAATCAAGCGCGATCTTGACATTGGTGCGATTGGTGGCGGCGTTTTGCAAATGTTGCAATAGCTCTTTTAAGCTGGTATCGCCGAGGCTGTTGGGCCGCAATTCCATCATCAGCATCCGCATTTCCGACAAAGCGTTATAGGTGAGTTTGCGGATTTGGTCGAGTTGTTCGCGGCCTTGGGCAGGGTTTTTCTCCCACACTTGAGGCAGCACATTGGCAAGCACGGTGGTGGTGAATAAGGTTTGGGTGACTGTGTCGTGCAACTCGCGAGATAACCGATTTCGCTCATCCAAAATGGCTGATTTGATGGAAGATTCTCGCGCCTGCGCCTCTAACGCCACTCGATCGCTGATGTCTTGCAAGATCACCATAAAAATTTGCTCGCCATTTTTGTGAATCTTGCTAATGCCCGCTTGGGCTGAGAACTCGCTGCCATTGCGGCGCAGGCCCATAATTTCTCGCCGATCACCCATTGCGCGTGATTTTTCGGCGCTGTTAGCAAACATTTCAATATGCCGACCATGCTTACCCCGAAAACGGGTCGGTAGAATTAAGTCGAGTGGCTGACCAATTAACTCTTGGGCGTTATAGCCAAACATCACTTCAGCCCCATGGTTGACATAAACCATACGCTGGGTTTGGTTGACGGCAATAATCGCATCAACATTGATGTTCATTAATTGCGACATCATGTCTGGCGTAAACTCGATTGCGGTTGGGCTAGATTTAGGCAATTTGTATAATTTACCGCAAATGGCAATAAAAAAAACTAGCCAACTGGCTAGTTTTTTGTGCGTTAATGCGTGTGTTCGGTCATGATGCCAGGGCGAACCCCCAGCCCCATCGAGGCATCGAGGATTGCGCCGTGCAGCGGCGTTGAATAGCCTGATGCCAAAAAGACAACGATATTGGCAATCTCTGCTGGTTCGATCAAGCGACGTTTGGGCAGCCGCTCGGTAAACTCGGCGCGTTGTTCGGGCGACATCGGGTTTAAGGTGCTGGCCTGAAACATTTTGGTGTTGGTTGCGCCGGGGCAAATGGCAAATACGTCAATCATGCTGCCGGTTAATTCAGCCGCCAATTGACGGGTGAGAAAAGCGACAGCGGCCTTGCTCATGCCGTCGGACAGCCGAAAGCCGGGGAACGCCGTGATGCCGCCGCCGACTGAACTCATGTTGATGATTTTGAGGGAATGTTGGCCGATGTGATTTTGCATGAGCGCCAAAAAATTTTGGCACATTTTGAGCGTGCCGTCGGCGTTGATGTTGAGCATGGCCGAGTCTTGTCCTTCAAGGTCGTCGGCGTAGCCCCGTACGGTGGCCGAACCAACGGCGGCGTTGTTGATTAAAATATCAATTCGCCCCCAGCGTTGCATGGCGGCGTTTAGGCTTTGGCGGATGGAGGTTGCTGAGCGCAAATCGAGCGGGTGGGCCGAGAGCCGTTCTGGCATATCGGCGACCAGTTTGCGCACCTCAGCTTCTGGCTCGCGCCCGTCGGCGTAAGTAAAGGCCACATTGGCTCCATGCGCCAGCAAGGCTTGCACACATTCGCGGCCAATGCCGCTAAATCCGCCGGTGACAAATGCAATTTTGCCGTGCAAACTGGCGGCAAAGTCTAGGGTTGGGTAAGTTGGGATCATAAAAAAACACAAGCTTTGGGCTTATGCAAGGCTTTATTTTTACCACAAAGGGCGCGAAGGATTCAAAGGTTTGGGTCACAGTCTTTTCTTATCTTTGTGAACTTTGTGTGCTTTGTGGTAAAACATTTTTTAGCGATACTGATAAAAATCGGTGTTGGCTTGGTTAATGCGACAAGGGATATTACTTGAGTTGCTTTAAGGTTGCTGCGAAATCTTTGGGGTAAGGCGCGTTGATGCTTAGTTCGTCTTGGCTGCTAGGATGGGTAAAGGTGAGTTGGTGGGCGTGCAACGCCACGCGCCCCATGAGTGGGCGTTCGGCGACCTCACCTGTGTGGCGATAATTGCGCTTGATGCGGGATAGCAACAGCGGTTGCCCATCGCCATACAACGCATCTGCCACAATAGGGTGGCCTGTGGCGCGTAAATGCACGCGGATTTGGTGAGTGCGCCCCGTCTCGGGGCGTGCTTCGATGAGGGTGTAGCTTTGTTGGGACGTGTTTAATCGTTGTAATACCCGCAAATGGGTGACTGCTGGCTTGCCGTTTGGGTCAATGACGGTGCGGTGATGGCGGTCTGCGTCGCTGCGCAGAGGCGCATCTACCGTAAATTCAGCCCATGGGGGTGTGCCGATCACCAAGGCGTGATACACCTTATCAACCTCATGGGCTTCAAATTGCAGGCTTAGCTCGCGGTGGCAATCGGGATTAAGCGCATACACAATTGCACCGCTGGTGTCTTTGTCGAGCCGATGCACCACCCACACGGCCCCAAACTCACGTTCGAGCAATGCCGGTAACGCCGGATTTACCCCGTCTTCTGCCGACAAAATGCCAGCCGGCTTGTTGATGACAATCAGGTCATCATCGAGGTGGAGGGTGGGGAGGGGGGACAAAGTTGCAGGTCGCAGGTTGCAGGTTGCAGGTTGCAGGTTGCAGGTTGCAGGTTGCAGGTTGCAGGTTGCAGGTTGCAGGTTGCAGGTTGCAGGTTGCAGGTTGCAGG
>JAHBAL020000465.1 GCA_018500105.2 Anaerolineae bacterium | reverse complement strand
GTGTGACGTTTGTATGGGTTGAGGCGATAGGGATCCCTCACAGTTTACCCTGAGCCTGTTGAAGGGTATCGGGATGACGCATCAAATATACGCATATATGCACGAGGAACGAGGAGGAATCTTTGCGGGAATGTGCATCGGTGATGCCATCATCGTGCTGATTTTCCGCAAAGACCCCTCGCTGCGCTTCGGGGTGACGTGACAATTTATGCGCTTGATTTATTCCATTTTGACTCAGAAGTTGGGATGAGAACTGGGGGATTGTGTTTTCGACAAATGTCTTTTAGAGTTGTATAAAAAAACCTTTGGCTCATCTCTCAATTCATTTCAGCTAACCAATTTAAAGGTTAGATCATTCGCCTTGTTAGA
This sequence comes from Anaerolineae bacterium, assembly GCA_018500105.2. Lineage (GTDB taxonomy): Bacteria > Chloroflexota > Anaerolineae > J036 > Brachytrichaceae > AQU-03. Next base: position 11,121 of record JAHBAL020000465.1, on the reverse strand, counting down.
AAAATCTCTCGCAAAAGCGCAAAAGCGCAAAAAAATTTTCCTTTGCGTTTTTGCGCTTTTGCGAGAGATTTTCTTATTACAAACCGACGAGCCTAGTTTTATACAGCTTCTTAACTCAGGTTACGCTTAACCAATACCCCGGCCATGTCGCGGCGATAGTCACCGCTGCCGAGCCAGTTGCTGGGCGGGTTTAGCTCGGCCAAGGCCGAGGCGAGGGCAGTATCGAGGTGGCTGAGCGGCTTCTTGGCAAGCTCGATGCCAAGCTGATTAAGTGCGACCGGCATTTCGGCCACGCCGCCCACAGCCACGCGCAACGTCTGGATCAACTCTTTCCCCATCTCGCATACGCTGGCGGCGCACACAATCGGGTAATCGGCAGGGGTGCGGGCAACTTTGGCGTAGCGCATCACACTGGCCTCGCTGATGGCAGGCACAATCACGCCCAAAATCAACACGCCAGCTTTAAGCACCTGCGCCTGATAACCCAGCAATCCCGCCAACGCCACCGTTTTGCGTTTGTCTTTGCCGTTGGGCGTAAACAACAGCACTTCGGCGTTGAGCGCCAACAAAGCGGTGACGATCGGCGAGGCACTGTCGGCAGTGGCGATCGCGCCGCCGATGGTGATGCGTTGACGCAAGCCTACAGCGGCCATATCGTGCGCCGCCAAACACAACAAACGCAGCGGGTCATTTTCGGGCAAAGCGTAGCCAGTTTCGACCAAAGTTTGCATATTGGTCATGGCCCCAACGTGCAATTGCCCGTCGTGGCGCTCAATTTGGTCAAGACCGAGTTGGCTCAGATCCACCAAAATATCGGCGTTAATGCTGGCATCGAACACTAAACTACTGCCACCCGCAATGGCACGGGTGCGACTGTTGGGTGTGCCCAGCAGCGCCGAGGCGTCATCTACTGTAGTTGGGCGAAAATATTGAAGGTTGCTCATGAGTTATTCCACCCCAACAACAAAATAGTAATGCGGCTGACCGCCGTGATAAAGGTCAACGGCTTGGTTGGGGAATTTCTCGCGCACCAGATCGGTAATTTCATTGGCGAGGCGTTCGCTCATGTTGTTGCCATAAAACATGGTTACCACTTCGCGCTCGTCGGTTTGAATCATGGTAAGCAAATTGAGCAACGTATCGGCGACTTCTTCGCCTGCCACGCGCAGTTTGTCGTCAATCAGGCCAATAATTTGCCCATTGCGCACCGACACATCATTAATGGTGACATCGCGGGTCGAAATCGTTACTTCGCCAGTGGTCACTCGACCTGATGCGCCGTTCATGCTGCCAACATTTTGCTCAAGATCATGCTCAAAATTGAAAGCCAGCGAAGCCGCAATACCTTGCGGCAAGGTGCGGGTGGGCACAACACGAGTTGGTATCTCGCTGATTTGGGCGGCCTGATTGGCCGCCATGATGATATTGCCGTTGTTGGGCAACAAGATCACGCTGCGGGCCTTGGCCTTGTCAATGGCATTGAGCAAATCTTCGACACTGGGGTTCATGGTTTGACCGCCAAACACCACCACCCGTGCGCCCACCTCTTTAAACATACGCGCCAAACCGTCGCCCGATGCCACTGCCACAATCCCGACATCCACATAATCGGCGTGTTCTTCTTCGGCTTTGGCTTTTGCGGTCGGGGTCTTGGTTTCGCCGGGCTTAAATTCTTCCGACTGCGCTTGCATGTCTTCGACCACCACATCGCGCAACGAGCCAAGTTTGACGCCATAGCTGAGTGGCACGCCCGGGTCGGGCACATGCACGTGAACCTTGATAATTTGCTCGTCACCGATCACCAGCGGGCAATCGCCCATCGCTTCGATATCAGCCCGCACTTGGTTAATATCGAGTGCCGTGCCCGGAGGCGCATAAATGAGGTATTGCACGTCGTAGCCCCAGCCCCCTTCTTCGGTGGGGGCCTCGCCGCCGCCCATTGCGCGGGCGGTGTCGGCGGGCGGCGCGTCTACCGGTTCGCCGTTGACAAAGCGGCGCATTCCGTCCAATACAATATACAAGCCATAGCCACCAGAGTCAATTACGCCTGCCTCTTTGAGAATCTTGAGATGATTTGGGGTGCGTTGAACCGATTCATATGACGCCTTGGTCAACCCGCTAATCATTTCGCGCAGGCTACGTGAGTTTTGCGCCAACTCGGCTGCGGCATCGGCGGTTTTCCGGGTGACGGGCAGAATGGGGCCTTCTGCCCGGGGTTTTTTCCCCCCACACCCCTTTACTGCCGCTTCGCGGAAAGCGGCGGCGATTTCATCCACATTGATGTCATCTTTATTTTCGACGGCAGCGGCAAACCCGCGCCAAATTTGCGAGAGAATAATGCCGCTGTTGCCGCGTGAACCGCGCAACGCGCCATTTGATATCGCTTTTGCCACCACGCCGATTCGCGCCTCGTCCATATTTTCAATGGCTTTCCACGCCGAATTCATGGTGGCCGACATATTTGTGCCGGTATCGCCGTCAGGCACAGGGTAAACGTTATAGGCGTTCACCACTTCTTCTTGCTGTTTCAGCCAAATCGCCCCGGCGCGCATCAATTGTTTTAGGCGATGACCATCAATCACGTGTGGAATATTACTCATTGGGGTTCCTCATTTCCTCGGTTGTAATACGAACTGCTGCCATGTGGACATGAACGGCGTCAACCACATAGCCTGTGCCATGCTCAATGGCGTATGTCACTTGGTTTTGTAAACTACTGGCGACGGATTGCAAACGCACCCCATATTGCGAGATGATGTGAACGGTTACGGTTGCATGGGTCTTACCGTCGTCGCCGTCACTCAATTTCACCTCTAGGCCCCGTTGTGGGTCCCGCTGGGTGCAATCTTGTGTCGAATGCCGTGATGCGATGCCCAATACACCATAGGTGTTGAGGGCAGCATTCAGGGCAAGGCTAAAAGCGACTTTCGGTTTAATTTGGGTATCACCCGTTGGGATAGTTGCAGTCTCGTCACTCATAATGGTTTAATTTTACATGGGCTTCGCTATGCCATTGCATTGAAAATGACATTTTACCCGCTTACCCAATTTTCACGTTCTAATGCCCAGATAGCATCAAAATCACGGTCTGTGGTTAATAAAGTAAAATTTTCGCGCAGTGCGATCACTGCTATTTGCGCATCTATTGTGCCTATCTGCCGCCCTCTTCGGCGCAACTCAACCTGTAAATAGGCAGCCTGTCGCGCATCTTGTTGTGTCAACGCAACAACGCCTAAAATTTGCTCCAAACGATACCATTCTTCTAAATTAACTACTGCACGTGGCAACAATGAAACACCAAATAAAATTTCAGTTAGCGCAGGAATCGCAATATAAAATTCATTACCTAAACCCACGTGCTCAAATATTTTTTGACGCAGTGGTTGACTAATCGTTACCAGACGCGCAGCGTGATTGGTATCTAATAGATAACGGCGCATTTGTTCTTAGTCTAGTCACGTAGCTGATCTTCTAATTCAGCCCGCTTCATTTCTCGCTCAATTTTTTGCCATTCGCGCTCCCAGTCAATATCATTGTGATTGTTCAGAGGATGCGCCAATATCTCGTCCAAGCCTAATTTGGGCGCAGTAATCGTTTGGGGCTGAGATTGTCGTTTGATTGCCATGACCAGTTTTTCTAGTGAACCGCCAACATCATCAGAAAACACAGGCAGCAAAGTAACATCCACTTTCACCTTTGTATTTTCAGGTAAATCAAGCGGTTCAAGCAGGCGTAAATAACCATGCTCATAAATTGCATTCGCAACAATTGCCATATATTTTTAATATTATAAGGGTTGCGACAACAGGCGCACTAAGGCAGCCGCAACGGCGGCGGGGTCGTGGCGAATGGAGTCTTGTTTGTCATACAGCTCGCGTTTTCCTTCGGTAAGCTGCGCTAAATCTTCTACCAAGACCTTCACCCCCAACGCCTTAATTTGCGCAACGTCGGCAGCGCCGGGCAGCAATACTTGCACGCCATCTTTGGCATAAACGGCCCGCAACGCATCAGAAGGCACACGGCTATTGAGCAAGGCACAATCGAGCCGCCCTTTCAAATAGGTGTTGATCTGATAAACGTGATCAAACAAGCCCAACCCATCGGTTTGGCCCGGCTGCGTGGTGTTGTTGCAAATGTAAACCACTTTGGCGCGTGATGCCTGAATCGCCGCCGACAACTCCTCAAAAGCCAAACACGCCAGCACCGATGTAAACAAACTGCCCGGCCCAATGGTGATTAGATCGGCATTTGCAATGGCCTCAAGACACGGTTTGTATGCGCGGGCCATACGATCTTGGATAAAAACGTGCTTGATCGGCGGTTTGCCCAACGCTCGCACATTGAGTTCTTGCTCGATCATCGTGCCATCCACCAACTCGGCGCACACGTGGGTATTATGGGTGGTAACGGGCAAAATGCGCACATCCACGCGCAACATCTCACGCATGGCCTCGACCGCCTGCCCAAAATCGCCCTTCATCTGCGTCAGCGCCGCCAGCATCAAATTGCCAAACGCCACGCCATCGAGTTGTTGAAAATGGGGAACTTTTAGCCGATGCTGAATGAGGTGCTCAATGGCGCTATTCTCGCCCGCCAATGTGCCCAGCGCGTTGCGAATATCACCCGGGGCGGGGATGAGCGCCAATTCGCGCACTTTGCCAGTGCTGCGGCCTGTGTCGGTGACTGCGATGATGCCGGTGAGGTTGGGGGTATATTTGCGCATGCCGGTCAGCACTTGCACCGTGCCGCCGCCGCCGCCAATCGCAACGACATTAAGGTTATTTTGCATGGAACATGGTGTTGCCGATTTCATGATACCGCCTCAAGCTTGGCTTGAGGCGGTATCATGAAGTCGGCATTGTCGCAATGTTTACCCGCGTTGCAAGTCGGTCAAGTCGGCGTCTACCATCATGTGAACCAACTGCTTGAAACTCACTTTTGGCTCCCAGCCAAGCTCACGACCAGCCTTGCTTGGGTCGCCGATCAACAGGTCAACTTCGGCAGGCCGATAGAATTTTTGGTCAATCACGACATGGTCTTGGTAATTGAGGCCAACATAATTGAAGGCCACTTCGAGCAATTCGCGCACTGAATGCGTCTCGCCAGTAGCGATCACGTAATCATCGGCGTGATCTTGCTGCAACATCATCCACATGGCACGAACATAGTCGCCAGCAAAACCCCAGTCGCGGCGGGCATCCAAATTGCCCATACGCAACTCTTTTTGCATGCCCAGCTTAATTTTGGCGACCGCGTGGGTGACCTTGTGGGTCACAAATTCCAACCCTCGGCGCGGCGACTCGTGGTTAAACAAAATGCCACTACAAGCATACAAATCGTAGCTTTCGCGATAGTTGACGGTAATCCAGTGACCATAAACCTTGGCGACGCCGTAGGGGCTGCGTGGGTAAAGCGGGGTGCTTTCGCGTTGGGGCACTTCTTGCACCTTGCCAAACATTTCGCTGCTGCTGGCTTGATAAAAGCGTGTGTCTGGCTTGAGATGCCGGATGGCTTCGAGGATGCGTGTGACACCCAAGGCGGTAAATTCGCCGGTGAGCACTGGCTGCGAAAATGAGGTCGGCACAAACGATTGTGCCGCAAGGTTATACACTTCATCGGGGCGATATTCGCGCACAATATCCATCATTGAGGATTGGTCGAGCAAATCGCCCTGCACAATTTCAACTTGATCTTGAATATGTTTGATGCGGTCAAAGTTAATGGTGCTGGTGCGGCGCACCATACCGACAACGCGGTAGTTCATGCTGAGCAAAAACTCAGCCAAATACGAGCCGTCTTGACCCGTGATTCCAGTAATTAATGCGGTCTTTTGAGACATGGGTATCTTTTTACAAATGGTTTTCGTGCTGTTGTGCGACGAATGTTCAATTGTAATCGAGTTTTCTTCAGCAAACCTTGCACTGTTATTGCGTAACACTGCTATACTTTATCTGATTGCAATTCACCGATTGTAATTTTTGCCCCAGCGGCGTAGAAAAAGGCATAATGTCGGTATATACACGTCTGCTTTTGCTCCAATTATGAAATTGATCACGTGTATATAGGGCAGACGCACAGTAATTATGAATAAATTCATACCACCATCCAGTCGAAAACCGATTCTGGCCACCTTAATTATGGCCTCGGTGACGTTTAGCGTGACAGGCGCTTATGCCATGCAAAGCATCGGCGCAGCCCCTGCCACAACGAGTGTGGCGCAAAAAGGTGGGCTTGATCCCGATGGCCCAGCCCCATTAAACAAAGCCGCCATTGACCGACTGATTGACGACACTGGTGCACGGGTGAGCCTATGGCGAGCCACCGGCACAGCGCGGTTCATCAGCTTTAATGACAGCGCCGCCGAAAAAATGACGCGCAGCCTCGCGCCTGCGGGCAAAATCGCGGCCCGCGACCTTGCCGATGCCTTCTTTACCCGTTATGCCGATGTGTTTGGGCTGAAAGACCCAGCCCGCGAGATGGTGTATGACACCGAGCGAGTAGACACCCATGGCATGACACGGGTGACCTATGCTCAGTTCTATAAGGGTGTGCCTGTATTTGCCAGCAAATTGCACGCCCATATTAATGCCGAAGGCAAACTGGTGGCCGTCAATGGTCTCGCCATCCCCGATATTAGTTTGAATACCGCCGCCAAGATCACGGCGCAACGCGCTGGTGAGGCTGCGCTGGCCGAAGTAAATGCCAAAAAGCAAGCCGACGGCGGCAAAGCGCCCACTGGCGTGCATACCGGCACACCCAAGCTCTATGTCTTCCGCACCAATCTGGTGCGCGGGCTAGCCGGTTCCGACTATTTGGTGTATGAAGTCGAGGTGACAAACCACAACGATGTGAACGAATGGCTCTATATTGACGCGCATACCGGCAAACTGGTCGAGCAATTTAGTGGCGTTTTTCATAACACAGGCCGAGGGGTAAGCGATGCACCCACCGCGCTCAAGCGCGAGGTTTATGAAGGCACACTGTCTCCAAGCACTCGTATTTGGCAAGAAGGCGATGCCGTGCCTTTTGTCGGCAATAACGCCGAACAAACCCGCGACGCAAATAGCCTAATTAGCACGGCCCAACAAAGCTATAACTTGTTCCGCAATGCCTTTGGCTGGACTTCGTTCGACAACAAAGATTCGGTGATGAAAATGGTGAATAACACCAGCAGACTGCGTTGCCCGAATGCGCAGTGGAACGGTGAATTTACCCAATTTTGCACTGGCGTGGCAGGCGACGACACGGTTGCGCACGAATGGGCGCACGCCTATACCCAATATACCGACAACTTGATCTACGCATGGCAGCCGGGCGCGATGAACGAAGCCTACTCTGACATTTGGGGCGAAGTGGTAGATATGTTAAACCGTGAGGGCAAAGACACAAACAACATTAGCCCCCGCGCCATAAACGGCGATGTTTGTTCGGTTCATACCACTGCATTCCCCCAACTCAGCGTGTTATCACCCGCCGCAATTGCGGGCAATATGCCGGTCGGCAATGCCGAATTTGGCCCCAAACTCACCCTAAGCGGCGTGAGCGGCGAGGTGGTTTTGGCAAATGACGGGCGCGGCGGCACCGGCTTGCCCCCCAACGCCAGCACCGAAAACCGCGCCGACGCCTGTACTGCGATCATCAACAAAGACGTGATGGCAGGCAAGATTGCGCTGGTGTATCGTGGCACTTGCACCTTTGCCGAAAAAGTGAAAAACGCGCAGAACGCCGGCGCGATTGGTGTTATTGTAATGAACCACGCTGAAGGCGGCGACCGTGTGCTTAACATGTCGGGGGCCGATGAGTCCATCACCATCCCGACCGTATTGGTGGGTTACAGCAACGGCGCGGCCATTGTCGAGCAATTGGCCGCCAATACACCGGTGAATGTGCGCATGTCGCTGAGCGGTGGGCAAGAACGCGACAATACCTATCGCTGGCTGAGCGGCGAAGATGACCCCAGCCTCGGCGAACCCATTCGTGATATGTGGAATCCAACCTGTTACCGTGATCCGGGCAAGGTTTCAGACACGGAATATTGGTGCGAAACGGGCGACAATGGCGGCGTGCATCACAACTCTGGCGTCATCAATCACGGGTTTGCGTTGCTCACCGATGGCGGCAATTACAACGGGCAAAATATTCGCGGTTTGGGCATGACCAAAGTGGCGCACATTTATTGGCGCACCCAAACCGAGTATCAAGTGCGCGTGTCTGATTTTGCCGATCATGCCGACGCACTCGAACAATCGTGCAAAGACTTGCGCGGCAAAGCGCTCAAAGTATTGAGCCTAGGCGCCGATGCGGGCGCATCGGGCGAAAGCATCACCGATGATGACTGTGCTCAGGTTGCCAAATTAGTCAAAGCCATCGAGCTACGCAAAGCGCCTTCGCAATGCGAATTTGTGCCGCTGTTGGCAAAGAATGAGCCAGCCATGTGCACCGATCGCAACGGCCCGGCCAAGATCGTGTTTAATGCCAACTTTGAAAGCAACCCCATCGTGACCGGCACGCTCAACATCCCCGCCAGCGCGTGGACGATCTCGAACACCCAATTCTTCGGCGGGTTCCCGGTGGTGGATTGGGCATGGACAGGCAATAATGCCTTGCCCGGCGGTCGCAGCGGCAAGGCCGTGTTTGCCGATAACCTGATTGACCAAGACGGCAATTGTTCGGAAGATTTAGGCGATTCGACCCGTTTGATGAGCTTGCTTAGCCCGATCATTACCCTGCCCGCGAACACGACCGTGCCACAACTGTCGTTTAACCACTATGTCATGACCGAGTTTGAATACGACGGCGGCAACCTCAAGATCAGCGTCAACGGCGGGCCGTTCAAGAGCATTCAGATTCGAGATTTCAGCTTTAACCCCTACAACACCCAATTCAAGACCGGCTCGGCGCTGGTCGGCGATATTGGTTTTTCGGGCAGCGATGGCGGCACGGTGAAGGGAAGCTGGGGCAAGTCGCGGGTGAATTTGAGCAATTACGCCAAACCCGGCGACAAAATTCAAATTCGCTTTGATTTCGGCACCGATGGTTGCGGCGGACTGAACGGCTGGTATATTGACGATGTTGATGTCTTCTTTTGCGAAAAGCAAATTACCACCTTGCCAGTTACAACTGCAAAAGATTTGATTGCCCCAGACGGCAAAACCTTTGTGGCTGTAACCGCGACCGTGCGCAGCAACAATGGCCCCGTTGCCAACGAGTTGGTGTTGCTCACCAGTGGTCGCTTCATTGTGCCGCTGAGCGGCATTGACGAAGTGCCCCCTGTGACCACAACAGCAACAGGCAAAGCCGACTTTAGCTACGATGTCAATACGCGAAACCTGACTTATCGCATCGAGGCGCAGGGGTTGGTCAGCGTTACCGGCATGCACATTCATGTCGGCGAGGCGGGCGCAAATGGCGCGGTGGCAATCAACATCCCCGTGCCATCCTCGTTCCCAGCACGACCAGCCGTTGGCACAATCACCCTGAGTGACTTGGGCGAGCTGACCTTGCTCACCAATGGCTTCTATTTCAATATTCACACCTCGGCCAACCCCAACGGCGAGTTGCGTGGGCATATCGCCGATGGACACTTTACCAGCCTGATGTCGGGCCGAGCCGAAGTGCCCGCCAATGACTCGGCGGGGCGCGGCAAAGCCAGTTGGACCTATGACCCGAATACACGCACCTTGTATTATTGGGTAAATGTAAGCGGCATCTCGAATGTGACGGCGGCGCATATTCATCGCGGTAAATCGGGCGAAAATGGCCCTGTTACCTATGATCTGTTGCCCTCTGGCCTTCAGTTGCAGCCCAATGTGCCATTGCAGGGCGCGGTGGTGCTAAGCAAAGAAGACGAAGCACGGCTGTATAACGATCAGTTGTATATTAATGTTCATACCCAAGCTGTGCCCAGCGGCGAAATTCGTGGGCAGATTTTGGGCGGCATGATCAGCACCAGCGACGCCAACGGCAATGTGGTGGTGATGGTGAGCGCGGTCGGCCCGATGGGCAGCATCTCTGCCATCAGCGCCGATGCGCGTGGCATGGCGTCTTTGCTCAGCCCGTCGCGGTATTATCTCTTCCCCATCGTCTTCGGTGGCGAATTTAACGTGCCGTAATGGGTTGGAGTGTGTGGCGGGGGCACGGCATGCCGTGCCCCTTGACTTAATTTTAAATCTTTATTAAAATATACAAAAAATTATACACGTTAAGGGGGCGTGAAAAATGCCACAAAATTTATCTGATCTACTAAACACAATATTCCCTGATTTTTTATTATATTTTCTGCCAGCTGTTATAGCGATAGTATTCCTTATATTTGCCTCCCCTACCAATACCTTTGAGAAACAGCTTGAAAAATCTTCAAAAGAGATAGTTGAACGCATAGCGAAGGGTAAAGAATCTTCTTCTACAACATCTGATACTTCGGCAAATATACAAGAAATATTGGGTGATAGCTTTATTCTGCAGCATCAGTTCATGCAATCCAATGTCAGTCAAAATACGAAAATCTTGATATTTGCAGTATGTTTAATGATTACTGGCGTATTGATTCTAATTGGAGGTTTGATAATAAGTTGTTTACCATTACAAGCTGAAACTGAGAAAATATCATCAGGTGCAATTGTTGGTGGACTTGTTACTCAATTTATTGGCGGAACTATCATTTTACTTTTTAAATTAGTTTTTAAACAAACCTCTGAATATTACCTTTCTCTTGAAAAACTCACAGCAATTCGAGTCGCATTAAAATTATTGAATCGTTTATCTAGTAGTGACCAAGAAAAATTAATTCCTCAATTAATTGATACTATTCTTAATCATCAGCTGAGTAAACATAGTTTCATCAATGAGCCTCGGTCTAAAGATAAAGATCATGAATAAACTTAATCGACCTCAAAAGAAAACATCTGGATAATCAATTAGGCTCTTAGCTACATTCTGGAGTTTCATTTATGTTACAAAAAACAATAAATGCCATAATTGGTTGCTTAATAATAATATTTCTTTTCTCAGCAATCTACAAATTATGGTACCCAAATCCGCCAGCCGCGTCTTTAGTATCTCAACCAACTCCGCCCCTAGCATCTCAGCCAACTGCGCCCCCAGCATCTCAGCCAACTGCGC
>JAHBAL020000373.1 GCA_018500105.2 Anaerolineae bacterium | reverse complement strand
ACAGAAGCGGGGGGCCCTGTTTCAGCGGGGGGTTGGTGAGTTTGCCGTCGCTGCGGTTGACGCGTTTTTGGTTCAGGGTTGGAGGGGGGGGGGGGGGGGTTGCAGAGTTGCAGGTTGCAGGTTGCAGGTTGCAGGGTTGCTTTTTTGCCACCTGCCACTTTGCCACCTGCAACTTTGCCACTTTGCCACTTTGCCACCTGCCACTTTGCCACTCTGCAACCTGCAACTTTTAAAACTCAATTCCGGGCTGGGCCAAAATGCCTTGTTCTTTAAATGGGTGTTTGACCAACGTCATTTCGGTTACGAGGTCGGCCAATTCGACCAGTTCGGGCGGGGCTTGGCGACCGGTGATGATGAGGTGCAGCATGGGTGGTTTGTTGGCCTTCAGCCATTCCACCACGACTTTGGGGTCAACCCAGCCAAACGCCATGACATAGGTAAATTCGTCGAGCAAAAAGATATCGTAATTGTCGCTGCTGATTTTTTGCTTGGCGACTTCCCAGCCGTTCAGCGCCTTGGCTTGGGTTTCGTCCAAATCTTTGCTGGTCCACGTAAAACCGTCGCCCATCGGGGTTAGCTCAACCCCCATTTTCTTCAGCGCTTTTAGCTCGCCAAAGCTGGCGGTTTCGTGCTTGAAGAATTGGATGCCGCCGATGCGCATATCGCGCCCCCACGCCCGCAGCAAAATGCCGAGCGCGGCAGTGGTTTTGCCCTTGCCGGAGCCGGTATTGACAATGATAAGCCCCTTCTTTTTGCGGTTTTGGCGGGCGGCGGTGCGGGCTTCTTTGGCATCGTCCGTTGAATGGAGTTCTGTTGTATCTGGCATCGTTTGTTATTCTGAAAGCCGATGAAAGATTAAATCTTCAACCGGCTGATTTTGTTTGAGGTGTTCTTCGACGATTCGGCTTAGGCCGTTTTCGTCCACTTTCTCATACCATACCCCATCGGGGTAAACCACCACAATAGGGCCATTTTGACACACCCCAAGACATGGGCATGTGCCACGTTTGACCCGTTCCGGATTGCGATATCGGGCAAGCTCACCTAGCATTGCTGGCAATTTGTCATATAAAGCCTGCGCTTCGCCGGCTGGGTCGCAATATTGCCCAGTGCAAATAAAAAGATGTCGTGCGTAAGGGGTCATAGGGATTAGGGATTAGGGATTAATGGACAATGGACAATGGACAATGGTTAATGGTTAGAGACCAAAATTCGTAATTTGTGATTCGTAATTCGTAATTAACCATTATTTGAGACGCCGGCTTCGGCGAAGGTTGCCATTTGATCTAAAAGTTTGCAGGCTGCCGATACGATGGGGATGGCGAGCGCCGCGCCGCTGCCTTCGCCTAGTCGCATTTCGAGATCGAAAAGTGGCTTTAGACCCAAGTGCCCTAACGCCACGCGATGCCCTCGCTCGACCGAAAGATGCGCGGCGATGAGGTATTTTCGCGTGTCTGGGGCGAGCATTGCCGCCAATACTGCTGCCGCGCTGGTGATGAGACCATCTACCAACACCGGCACGCGCCGCGCTGCCGCACCAATAATCACCCCGCACAACCCACCAATTTCAAACCCGCCGACATGTTGCAATAGCTTTAGGCCAAAATCAACATTGGCTTCGCCGGTGTGCAATTGGTAATTTGGCAAATGCAGCTCATATTGGCTCAATGCGTTTTCGATCAGTGCGGTTTTGCGTTGCAAACTTGCGTCGTCAATGCCTGTGCCACGTCCAGTCACCTCACTTGCTGGCTTGCCTGTCAGCGCCGCAATGATGGCGGCAGAGGCGGTGGTGTTGCCAATGCCCATATCACCCAAGGCGATGAGGTCGGCGTTGTGCTGGTCAATGGCGCGATTGGCTAATGCGATGCCTTGCTCAATCGCTTGCTCGGCTTGCGCCAAACTCATGGCTGGTTCATGGGAGAAATCGCGGGTGGCATAGGCAATTTTTTGCAAAATTAGGTTGGGGTGTGGCGGCAAATCGGCGGCTACGCCAAAATCGGCCACCAGCATGTGTGCGCCAGCGTTGCGAGCCAACACATTCACCGCGGCCCCGCCGCGCAAATAGTTTATCACCATCTGCGGCGTGACTTCGGCGGGGTATGCACTCACGCCTTGCCGCGTAATGCCATGATCGCCCGCGATGACGATGACGCAAGGCTGTGCGGCGTGTGGGCGTTCGCAGCCTTGCATGCCCGCCAGTTGCGTCGCCAATAACTCAAGTAAGCCCAAACTGCCGAGCGGTTTGGTCAATGTATTTTGTCGTTCAGCCGCCTTGCGCATCGCTTCGACATCGAGCGGGGGAATGGGGGGGAGGTGGAGCATCTTTTGAGGGTTGAGAGTTAAGAGTTGAGAGTTGAGAGTGTTTTTCTCTCAACTCTCAACTCTTAACTCTCAACTCACTTGGCTAATTGCCGATAAAACACAAACTCGTGGTCTTTCATCAAATCGGGGTGAAAAATTTTGGCGATATCGGCCAAAATGAGGTGCGGGTTGGCCGAGCCGGTTTCGTAATAATCGTTGCCGCCGTTTTCATTCACACGCTTGTCAAAATTCCACACATTGCCGGTTGTGGTGGCAGCAAAATTGCTAAAACGCGGGTCAATCTTGAACAGCGCCTTCATGTCGGCGGGCTTATCGAAGGCGTTCAGTAGCCAAAAATCAGCTTTCGCGGCCTTGTCGAGCACTTGCTCAAATTTGAGCGGAATGCTGCCGGTTGAGGTGTCATCGGCCCACAAATGCTGACCACCCGCATCGCTGACAAATCGGGCGGCGTAGCTTTGCCCGCCAGAGATAGACCAAGTATCTTTGAATGGAATGCTATTAAACGAAGTCGGCTTTTTACCCGCAGCTTTCATTTTGTTCGCGACAGCATTGTATTTGTCTTGCACCTCATTAAAGGCCGTCGTGGCTTGGGCTTCGCGATTTAAAAACAACGCCAAATACTTGCTCCATTCGGCGCGGCCTAGTGGCAATTGCTCCATATAACTCGCATCAATGCCCACATTCACCTTGGCTTCGATTAATTTGGGGTGAGTGTCATATTCAGGGTTCCCCAAACCGGCGGCAAACACAATGTCTGGCTTGAGGGTTAAGACTTGTTCAAGATTGATTTTTGAGCCACCGCCCACTTCTTTGAGCTTGCCGGCCTTAATCATCTCGCGCACCTTCGCATTGCTAACGTAGGTGAAATCGTCCAACGCCACAATCTTGTCAATTGCGCCAATGCGATCTAACGAGGCCACTTCGGTAGTTGAGGTGGTAATGATACGCTTGACCGGCACTTCGACGATACTGGTGTTGGCGGGCAGATTTTTGGGCGCGGGTGTGCCACATTGCACCAAGGCATAGCTAAATTGCTCTTTTGCCCCGCGCCAAGGGTTGCTGATGGTGACAAGTTTGTAGTTTTTGAAATAGTCCACCTTCAAATTGATGGCGTGTGAAATTTGAATCTTTTCGGGGAAATAATCGGTATTTTCATCATAGACAGTTGCACAGCCGTCGGTCAAATTTTGGCTGATTTTGGGTGCGGGCGGTTTGGGTGTGGCGACTGTGGCAACCGTCGCGGCGGGCGCGGCGGGTTT
>JAHBAL020000131.1 GCA_018500105.2 Anaerolineae bacterium | reverse complement strand
AGATGTGTATAAGAGACAGGTTGTTGTGACAACGCTGTAATAATACAACGGGTCGAGCGCATGCACATTGCTGATGTCTGCCCGATTGGTAATTAACGTGCCGGTCGCCACTGCCGAATCGAGCCGCGTCACAATCGTCACCGTCTCTTGGCTGCTGGGCGAGATTGACGCAAAGGTCGTCGTAATCCGATTCCCCGCCGACTGACACGCCCCGCCACCCGTCGCGGCGCACGATTGCAATTGCAAGCCCGTCGTCAACACATCTGTCATCGTCACCCGACTGGTCGCCCCCAAATCAGGGTTGCTGATGACGATGGTATAAGTCAGCAACTCATTTGCGGCAACTTGGGTGGGGGTCACCGCTTTGCTCACATTCAGCAACTGGGTCAACGGAATTTGGTAATAATTGCCATAATCACGCAATTCGCTGACGTTGCCGCTGGGGTCGAGCACCTGCACCGAATATTCATGCAATTTGACGGCGGCGCTGACGGTGACGGTCGCACGTTGGCTGCTTGCAATCCAAGTTGGCTCAACCTTGCGCCATGTGTATTCATCGAGGGCGCGATACAAAATGACCACGCGGCTAATCGTGCCGCTGTCGTCGGTGGCGTGAACCTGAAACGTGATTTGCCCGCCCAGTTGCTCGGCGCTGGTCTGATAAATGGTGGGCGGCATAAAATCTTCAACGCTATCAGCCGCGTATTGCACCGCCAATTCAAGCTGCGAATACAGCCGTTGTGTGCCGAGTGTGCTGGTGACATTGGCACTGGCGACAAATTGCCCCGGCACGACGACCAAATTGTCATTGGATTGCCCAGACAAATCCATAAAGCGGTTGATTGCGCCCAAGCGAGCCGGATACCAACCCGGCGTGGCAAATTTGGGTTCGTCGGACGAGCGCAACTCGTCGGTCACGATGCGGGTGATGGCAGGGTCGAAGTTTTGCACATCGGTAAATGTGCCACCCAACATCAACACGCCGTGCGCAATTTTGCCCGCTTGCGACACAGCTTGCACCTTGAGCGGCTGCACCGGTCGCCCTGCGATGGCGTTCACATCGGTCTCGCCTTGCACCTTGTAATACACGCCGGTGCTTATCTCATTGCGATCGTAACTGAAGGTGGTGAGTGTGGCATTTTGCCGCGCCGCAACGGGTCTTGCTCCATCGCCAAGCATGGCTTGTGATTTCAAATAGGTATGTTGCACCCGCCGCATCGGCAGCCCATACAGCGTCATAATGCCGATGACTTTTTCGTCGTAATTTGAAAATTGCCCATTGCCACGCGCCCCGTAATACTGATGTTTGGCCTCGAGCAAGGCTTGCCCGACCGTGCCCGCATCGCCCAATTCGCGCACAAACTTGGTCGAAAGCAACTCGGAATAAGCATTCAGGTCGCTGTCGCCGTAACCATAACCGAGATTGCCGACATACGTGGCCCCGCGCCGCAAAAAGGCTTGCGCCCAATCACGCGCCCGTGAGTCGCCCACGCTGGCCTCGGCATCGGGCGCGCCCAACCCCGAATGACAGCCGACGGTGAACACGAGGCTACCGCTAAAGCTGGTGCTTGCGCCGAGGCCGGGCGTTTCAAGCTCGATGGCGCTCACATACGGGTCGCCCCCATTTGCCTGATAAGGGAAGAAATCGTAATGCCGAAAATGCGAATTGAGTGAGATCAGGTCAGGCGCTTTGGCGCGGCTAAATAGCGTGTTGCGGAAATCTTGGCTGGTCCAATCGTTGTCAATCAGGCCGATGATATCGGTCACACCGTTGGCCCGCAAGGTGGCGCTGATGTCTCGCGCCGAATCGAGCAAAAAGTCGTAACCGCTGACCAAGGCCGAATTTGGCGTGAGGCTGGGCTGGGCTAAAAATTGGTCAATGGCGGTCACAATTTCGGCGGGGCTTTCGACCAAGCGGCCCAGCGCCAATTGGGGCAAATAAAACTTGCGGCCCTTGAACGGCATCGGCAACAGCCCGGCATAATAATCGTCGCTGAGGAAATAGCGCATTTGCAGCGAGCCGCGCAAACGTGTGCCGACGGCGCTTGGGTAATAATGCGTTTCGTTGGCAGCCAATGCCTCATCCACAATGCGAGCATGGGGCAACATGCGGTCATCGCCGACCAACACCAAATATTGCAAATTTGGGTAAGCGGGCTGCAAGGCGTATAGCAGCGCCTTGATTTGGCTGGCGGCCCCGTTGGCGGCGGTCGCGTTATCGAGATGAGCATCCCACGTGGCGAAGGCCGCCTGCACAGGTGCATGGTCATCTAAATTAACCACCAGCCCCTTTACATATGCATGATCGGCAAGGGTTTGCAGGCGCGTCAACATCGCCGTGTTGGTCAAGGTGTCGGCATTGGGCGCAGTGCTGTTGTAAAACTGGTTAAAGCGCGATGGGCTGACCAAAATGAGCGTTTCGATGCCTGTATTGGTGGCAGGTGTGATATTGGTGATGGGTGCGGTATTTGAAATAAGCTGAAACGGCTCGGCTGGCGGTGCAATCACCGCCGTGAGGGTGTAAGGCAAGCTCACACCTTGCGCATTTTGCAAACTCACCGCCACAAAATATTCGCCAGCGCGTTCGTTGATGTTGTAAACAACTTGTTCGCCGGACGATACGCTGCTGGGATTGGACGAGCTTGCCACCAGCGTGCCCACATTGCCCAAGCCGCCCACATTGTTGACGGCGTTGATGCTGCCCAAGGTGCCGATGCTACCGAGTGTGCCAATACTGCCCAATGTGCCGATGCTGCCCAGCGTGCCGATATCGGTCAATTCGCCGACATTGCCGAGTTTGCCGATACTACCGAGTGTGCCGATACTGCCCAATGTGCCGATACTGCCGAGCGTGCCAATGCTACCCAACGTGCCGATACTGCCCAACGTGCCGATGCTGCCCAGTGTGCCGATGCTGGTCAGCGTCCCGCCAAGGCGGGTATCGCCCAACGAGCCGTGCAACAATTGGCCGGTTTCGGCGTCGAGCAACGGCGCGAATAGCGCAAGGTCGTGCTCGCCCGCCCCGCTCAACGACACCGTGAGGGTAGAGCCGGGCAGCGGCACGACGATCTTGTACCACACCACGTCGGTGCTGGTCATAATTTGGCTGGCAATCACTTGCCCCGACGTGATCGTTTCCGCGCTGGGGCGTGAGCCATTGCCCACCTCGACCGCGCCGATATCGCATGTGCCGCCAAAGGGACGCAAGGCCCCACGCTGATCGAGGGCGGGGCAATTGCTGTTGCTGCCCGCGTTGACCGCCGGGCTATTGTTGAGCGGGGCAAAATTGAGCGTTGCGCCATCATTGAAGGCGGGCGGTGCGAGCAATGGATCCGTATTCGCCAAATCGCTGGCGTGGGGGGCTGGCCCCTCACACGCCCCTTGGTTGCGCAACACATTGCCATTCGACACAAAGCCGAGTAAAGGCGTGGTTAAGCTTCCGCAGTTATAAATCGCCCCAGCGGTCAATTGCGCGTTGCTATTCACCAAATTATGCGCCAAAATGCTGTTTTGAATACCCATTGTGCCGCTTAAAACGGTGTAAATGCCACCCCCGATCGTATTGCTACCGATTGCGTTTGACACAATCGTGCTGTTCAGAATCGTGACCTGGCCATTTCCTTGCCAAATGCCGCCACCATGAGTGGTGGCAAAGTTATAAAAGATCGAGCTATTGGTGATATTCAAGACTGTGTTATTCGTCTCATGATGAATCCCACCGCCTCGACCTTGGGCAACATTGCGATAAACCGACGTGCGATTTAAGTTGAGTATGCCGGTTTGGTTATACACCCCACCCCCATCTGTGCGGGCGGTGCTACTTACAATCGCCGTGTCAACCATAGACATTCTGGCACTGCTGCCATTGAACACCCCGCCGCCCAAATTGCCGGTATTGCTCACAAGGCTGCTGGCTTGCAAGTTAACGACGCTTCCAACGGTGCTATAAATTCCGCCGCCGCTCGACGTAGCGATGTTATTCTCAATTTGGCTATTTTTAATGGTGGCGACCGCGCTCCAAACCCCCAAACCACCCCCATGCCGGTTAGCTTGGTTGCCATAAATCAGCGAACGCTCAAGTCGCAAATTAGCTCCCACGACCACATATATGCCGCCGCCGTCCTGCATTGCCGTATTTGACACGACCGTGCTGTTGATCAGCGTGACATTCGTAGAGAAAGAGAATGTGGAGATGCCACCCCCGTCCCGGCTTGCCGTATTTGACATGATCGTGCTGTTAATCATCGTGATACTGCCATCTGAGCCGCCTCTGATGCCGCCGCCGTCCTTTGCCGTGTTTGCCGCCACCACGCTGTTGATGATCGTGATGCGACTCCTTTGTTCGCCACTGATGCCGCCGCCGCCGGTATCGTTGCTCATCGCTGTGTTCGACACCACCGTGCTGTTAATGATCATGATGCTGCTGCTTGTGCCGATTTTGATGCCGCCGCCGTTGAAGTCTGCCTTGCCATTACGGATGGTTAATCCGGTGAACGTCACGATTTTGTTGTCGCCAACATTAAACACACGGCTGGCATTGTTGCCACTCACCGTAATCACCCCGCCGCCGTCTATCGTCATGGTGCTGGTGATGTTTAGCTCCGTCCCTGCCAGCGTAATGGTGTGGCCATTTAGCGCTGCGTCAAAGGTGATGATGTCGTCACCGCTGCCAGTCGCGCAGCCGCCCACCGCTGTGTTGGTATTGGCAGATGCAATGGCATTGCGCAGGGTGCAGCCCACGCCGTCATCGAGTGTGCTGGTCACTTGAATGCTGGCTTGCACGGCGGCAACGCCGTTATTCACAAGACCATTGCTGCCACTCGGCAAACGATGCAAACGCTCGCTCGTTTGTGTCACCGCCTGCGCTCGTTCAGCCTCAAGTGGCAGAGCATTAGACCCTACGAACAGGCTTAATAACCCGACTGAGAAGGCAATGACCATATAGTGGCGTAACTTCATCATTTTAAGTATATCTTAGGCTAACCCATGCCGTAAAATGACGAGATTCAGCGTTGAACACATAGATTCGATTATTTTATTTGTTGAAGGGTGCTCAGAAACTTAGATATATGTGTATATTTGATGCGTCATCCCGATACGAAGTGAGGGATCCCTATCGCCTCAACCAATACAAACGTCACACTGGCTTGGCAAAACTTTGGCTGACCTGAC
>JAHBAL020000502.1 GCA_018500105.2 Anaerolineae bacterium | reverse complement strand
AGATGTGTATAAGAGACAGCTGTAGCTTGTCACCTTGTCACCTTGTCACCCTCTCACCTCGTCACCCTCTCACCTTGTCACCTTGCCACCTTGCCACTTGCAACCTGCCACTTGCCCCCTGCTTCATACTATAATCGCCGCAAATGCTAAAGTTCAACCCTCATGCTGGCTACGAGCCAATCATTGATGAAATTTTAATTCCACAAGACCGTTTACAACGCCGTGTTGCGGAACTTGGCGCACAAATTTCTGCCGATTATGCAGGCAAAGACTTGATTTTGATCTGTTTATTGCGCGGCGCAATTATGTTCTTGTCTGACTTGTCGCGGAATATCAGTGCGGCGCACATGATTGACTTTATGGCGGTATCGTCGTATGGCGCAGGGGCGCGCTCCTCGTCGGGCCAACCGCGCATCTCGCACGATGTCAACCTCGATATTTATGGCAAACATGTCCTCATCGTCGAAGATATCGTTGATAGTGGGCATACCATGTCGCACGTGTTGCGTTTTCTCGCCACCCGCCAACCCGCCAGCCTCAAGGTATGTTCATTGCTCACCAAACCCAGCCGCCGCGAAATCGAGATCAATATTGACTACGTTGGCTTCGACATCCCCGACAAATTTGTCTTTGGCTACGGCCTCGACCTCGACGAATATTTTCGCAATCTGCCCTTTGTTGGGGTTTTAAAAAGGAATGTTATTAGAGGGGGCAGGGTTGCAGGTTGCAGGTTGCAGGTTGCAGAGTTGCAGAGTTGCAGGTTTTAGGGAAAGACGAATTTTTACCTAAAACCCGCTACTTTGCCACTTTGCTACTCTGCAACCTGCAACCTGCAACCCTGCCCCCCTGCCCCCCTTATTTCTTGCGCACCATCGGTGTAAAGACACGCTTACACGGCACAAGGGTGTTCATTTGGGCACGAATTTCGCCGCTGGGGAAATTTGCATTGTGAATATTGACGTGCATTTGCCCATTGAGCAACCCGTCTTGATGCGACTCATCGAAGCGCCACACGCCAATTTTGCTCGCACCACGCGGCAAGGTATAACGCGCTGGCGCAGTCACATTTGACGGCACAAACTCGTGGATATGCGAGCGTTGCTCGGTCGTAGTCACTTGGGTATACGAAATACGATACGACACCAAATTATTCACTGTATCAATCAAAAACCAGCTTTGCCCCGAGGCTTTTGCCATGGTCAACGGCACGCCCGGCTCGATATTAAAGTTGTTATTTGACGCATAACAAGGCGCGGCAGAAGACGCGGCAGGGGTTGGCGTTGGCGTTGGCGTGCTCGGGATAGCTGGGTCGTTCACCACCACGATCTTGCTGACCATGTCAAAATGATAGGCGCAAAAATAATTGGTGCTGCCCGTTTGCGTCAAGGTCAACGAATATGTCGCGCCTTTGCCCATAAAACCAGAGTCAAAATCGCCGCCCGACGATGCCGTGACCGTGTGCGGAGCCACATCCTCATTTTTCCACACCAGTGTTGTGCCTTTGGTGATCGTCACCACCGCCGGGGAATAAACAAAATTTGAGATCACAATATTCACCGTCGCATTTGGCCCCAAATGGCTAAAATCGGCCTCCTCCGCCACTTGCATTTTCATACCGCTCATTGCGGCCTGTTCGTAGGCCACTTCTGCCTCTGAAAAATGATGCAATGGATACGAATGCGACGCATGTTGCACATTCAAAGGATGCGCACTCAACTCATTGCCCTCAACAAATATCAATCCTAAACCGCTCATACTAAAAGCGGTTATAACCAATAACCATAATCTCTGTGTTGCTTGCATCTTTGTTCCCTGTAACATGCAATTTATCAAAGATTTTGCGGCATTGATGCAACCTTATATGGCGATTTGAGCTGTTGCTCAACATTCTAACCACTGACATCAACTAACATCCGCTAAAATTCGGGGCATCATGTCTGAAAACTCAAAATTGTCGTGCGCCATTATTGGCGGCACAGGCTACACCGGCGGCGAATTGTTGCGTTTGTTAAATACGCACCCGCATGCCCAAGCAACTCAAATCACCTCGCGGTCACGCATGGGCGAATTTGCCCATGTGCCCCACCCCAATTTGCGCGGCACAAACGCCGGCAACTTGCAATTTATCCGACCCGACGATGTCAAGCCATGTGATGTCATCTTTTTGTGCTTGCCACATGGCGAAGCCACCAGCCAAATAGACAAATGGGCAGCGTTAGCCCCCACCATCATTGACCTTAGTGCCGACTTTCGGCTGCGCGATCAAAACGCCTATGCGAAGTGGTATGGCGGCGCACATCCGGCCCCGCATTGGGTGCAAAAATTTGTGTATGGCTTGCCCGAACTCACCCGCGACCAACTGCGCGGCGTGGCTTATGCCAGCGGCGTGGGCTGCAATGCCACCGCCACCAACCTTGCGCTCATGCCGCTTGCCAAGGCTGGGCTAATTGACACCTCGCTGCCCATTTTGGCCGACATCAAGGTAGGCAGCAGCGAGGCTGGCGCCGAGGCCAACGATGCCAGCCATCACCCAGAGCGCAGCGGGGCCGTGCGTGTCTACGCTCCTGCTGGTCACCGCCACACCGCCGAGGTCGAGCAAATGTTTGCCGCTGTCAGCCCCACCCCCAGCGCCATGCCAAAAATTCACATGACCGTGTCATCTATCGAAATGGTGCGCGGCGTGTCGGCCAATGTGCATGTCTTTTTGAAAGCCAAAACCGACGAAAAGGCGCTGTGGAAAGCCTTCCGCCAATGCTACAAGAGCGAGCCATTTGTGCGCATTGTCAAAGCCACCAGCGGCATTTGGCGTGCCCCCGAACCCAAAATTTTGGCGGGCAGCAATTGGGCCGATGTCGGGTTTTACCTCAGCGAAGACGGCCTCAAAGCCACGCTCATTTGCGCCATTGACAACATGATGAAAGGCGCGGCTGGCTCCGCCATCCAATGCCTCAATGTCATGAAAGGCTGGGATGAACGCACCGCCCTCGAATTTACTGGGCTACATCCTTAAAGAAATTACGAATTACGAATTACGAATTACGAATTGCTTATTCGGGTTACTTTACGCTTTGCTATATCTAACACACTTAATTACAGATATGAGCATTTGCACAAACCCATAATTCGTAATTCGTAATTCGTAATTCGTAATTTATCTTTCGTAATTCGTAATTTAAATGAAATCCCCCCCCAAACAGTTGCCGAAAATTACCAGCGCGATATGGCGCGAGGTTGGCGCGGCAATTGAGCGGGTGGCGGCTTGGCCTGTGCCGATGGTGATCGCGGTGTCGGGCGGGGCCGACTCATTGTGCCTATGCGAATGTATGCGGCTGGTGGCAAAAACCTTGCCCATCCAACCGCTGGTGGCACATTTTAATCATCAACTGCGTGGGGCCGAATCTGCTGCCGATGCCGAATTTGTGCAAGCCTTTGCCGAAGCACGCGACTTGCCGGTGCAAATTGGGCACGGCGATGTCGCCGCCCATGCCCAACACGCGCGGGTGTCTATTGAGGTGGCAGCGCGGCAATTACGTTACGATTTTTTGACCCAAGTTGCGCTGGCGCACGCCGCGCCGTTTATCGGCTTGGCGCATCATGCCGATGACCAAGCCGAAACGCTACTGCTGCGTTTGGTGCGCGGCACAGGCGTGGCCGGGCTGCAAGGCATGAGGCCGATCAGCCCGTTACCCACCCCCAACCCGCACACCGAACATATCAAATTATTGCGGCCTTTGCTGCGCACCCCCCGCGCCGATATAGAAGCCTTTTGCAACGAGCATGGCCTCATTTACCGGCAAGACAGCAGCAACAACGACCCACATCATTTGCGCAATCGGGTTCGGCATGAGTTATTGCCCTTGCTCAGCCAATATAACCCCGGCATCCGCACGGTGCTGGCAAATTTGGCCGAAACCGCCGCCGAAGACACCGACATTGTAAACATTGCCACCCAGCAAACTTTTGAGAAATTGCGCTTGCCCGAGGCTGATGGCGAATCGTTGCGGCTCAATCGCAGCCTGTGGCGCGGGCTATCTATTGGCCTGCAACGCGCAACCCTGCGCGAAGGGGTGCGGCGGGTGCAAGGCGACCTCACCCACCTCAAATTTGTCGCCATCGAAGAAGCGCGTTTGGTGCTAAACAGCACAGCCAAACAGGGCGAAATCGCTGTTTTGGGTCATTTGCGCATCATCATCAATGGCGAACTCATCTCTTTTAGCTAAATTCCATCCAAAGCCTAAGCCGCCATTCAGCCATATCTCCCGCTTTGCATCGGCGGCGCTGATAAAATCAAGCCAATCGTTTAAATCGGCATGGCAGAACTCAATGAACCCCTCACCGAGCGTGAGCTTGAGATTGTGAGATTGGTCAGCGCAGGTCTCACCAATAAAGAAATCGCTAGCCAAATCTCAGTTAGCCCCAACACCGTTAAAGTGCATTTGAATAATGTCTTTACCAAATTGGGGCTACACACACGTACCGAGGTCACGGTTTATGCCATTCGCAGCGGTTGGGTGGCTGCGGGCAATGAGCCAAGCCCTGCCGCCGCAGTTGCCGCCACGCCGCCCCGCGAGCCGTCGCTGCCCCTGCCACCCGATGAAATGGCGGGCCAAGCCCAAGCGCCAAGCCAGCCAGCCGCTGCCATCGAAACCACCGCGATCGCTGAGCCGCCCCCATTTGCTGACGCAACCCACAAAAGCACCGACCTCGGCCCAAGCGTTCTCATGCGCGACATTGTGCCATTTGTGCCAATTGTGCCCAAAGTTGCGCCAAACCCAACTGCCATGCCCCCGTTGGCGGCATGGCGCAAAGTGGCGCTGATTGTCACGCTGACAATCGTGCTGGTTGGGTCGCTGATCAGCTTGCCTACCGCACGCGGCACAGCCACCCCAAACGACGATGGCACAAACGTGCCATCCACGATTGAGAATGGCTTTCTAGCGCCGGGCGAAAGCTCGCGCTGGTTTCAACGCGCCAACTTGCCCGCCCAACGCGCTCGCGCTGCCGCTGTGGCAGGCAATAATAATCACATTTTCTTGATCGGCGGCGAAACCAATCAAACCGCCTTGGGCGATGTGCTGCTATTTGACCGCGTCAGCAACAGTTGGCGTAGCGTGGGCGCACCCAAACCCACACCGGTTTGGAATGTGGCCGCGAGTGTGGTGAATAATATCATTTATGTGGCAGGCGGGACAACGGCAAATAATGTCGCCACCAACCGGCTAGAAGCCTATGACATCGCCAAAGGAATTTGGCGCGTCTTGGCCCCATTACCCCGCCCGATTGCTGGGCACGCGATGACCACTTTGAACGAACAACTCTATGTGTTTGGCGGCAAGATCGCCAACGCCACCACTGGCAACAGCTATGTTTATGACATCGCCAGCGACACGTGGCGACCCATTGCGCCCATGCCAACGCCGCGCAGTTTGATATCGGCGGCGGCGCTGAATGATCGCATTTATGTGGTGGGTGGCTACGACGACGGGCGCGAATCAAGCCAGTGCGAGGTTTACACCCCTGCCAGCAATACATGGGCCGAATGCGCCCCCATGCTGTTGCCACGCGGCGGGTTTGGGTTGGCGCGGGTGGGCAATACGCTCTATGCCATTGGCGGCGGGCAGGCCGGTTTTGTTGGGTTTAATGAGCGCTATGATGCCGCTAATAATCGCTGGACTTCGTTTGAGACGCCGCACATCGGCAATTGGCGTAACATCGCGGTGGCATCATCCGTCACCGAGTTTTACGTCATAGGCGGCTACAACAATAACCAGCGTTTAAACTTTACTTATGTCTACGAGGTTTTCAATAATCGCACTTATTTACCTGATCTGAAGAAAACGAATTGAGGGCTGAGTCCCAAGTCCCAAGTCCCAAGTCCTAAGTGCTAAGTGCTAAGTGCTGAGTGCTGAGTGTAAAGCAACAATCGCTGTAGTATTCATCATTCATCATTCATAACTCATCATTCGTAATTCGTAATTCGTAATTGAGATAATTCCCTATGAACATCATTGGTTTAATGTCTGGCACGTCGGCAGATGGCATTGACGTGGCAGTGGTTGAGATGCAGGGCGCGGCGGGAGCGGCGGCGGGGCTGGATTGGCGGCTGCGGGGCTTTAGCACCGTGCCATTTGCGCCCGATCTGCAACGCGAAATTTTGCACTGCGTCACGTCACAAGCAACAGTTGACCGCATCTGCGCCCTCAATTTTGCCTTGGGCGACGCATTTGCACAGGCCGCCATCAGCGGGGCCGAGGCTGCCGGTTTGCGCATTGACCAAATTGACGCGATTGGCAGTCATGGACAAACCGTGTGGCACATCCCCGGCCAAGCGACATTGCAAATTGGGTCGGGAGCCGTCATCGCCGAACGCACCGGCGTCACCACCATCAGCAATTTCCGCGCCCGCGATATCGCGGCGGGCGGGCAAGGTGCGCCGCTGGTGGCCTATGTGGATGTCATGCTGCTCACCCACCCCACTCGCACCCGCGCCGCCCAAAACATCGGTGGTATTGGCAATGTTACTTTTTTGCCCAAATTGGGCGACAGCGCCCACGCCTTTGCCTTCGACACTGGGCCGGGCAATATGCTGATTGACGATGTCGCCCGCCGCATGACCAACGGCGAATGGCAATGCGATATGGACGGGCAATTGGCCGCCGCCGGACAAGTGGATGGCACACTGTTTGAAGAACTGATGGATCACCCATTTTTGGCCCAAGCCCCGCCCAAAACCACAGGCCGCGAGATGTTTGGGGCGCATTTTGGGGCCGAAATTTGGCGCACCGCCCAGGCCAGACATGTCTCAGGCCGCGACATCGCCGCCACCGTCACCTTGCTCACCGCCGCATCCATCGCTCGTGCCTATGCCGAATTTTTGCCGCGCCTGCCAGATGAGGTCATCGTGTCAGGGGGCGGGGCCAGAAACCCGACCCTCATGCGCATGTTGGGCGAGCAATTGCGCCAATATCAACCGCATGTGCAAGTGCTCACTTCGGACGAGTTAGGCATTAACAGCGATGCAAAAGAAGCCATTGCCTTTGCTATGCTGGCTTACGAAACGCTGCATCAGCGGCCCAGTAATTTGCCAGCCGCCACTGGCGCACGGCACGCGGTCATTTTGGGCGATATTAGCCCCGGATTTACACGATTTTTACCGCAATCTTAGAATTGTGCTGACAAATCGCTGTAAACTTATAGTGTTTATTACACTAACACAAGCAACGCAATTTGGTTATACTCAATATGAGTTAAGCAAAGCAACTCACGCAGCGTATAACGTACCCCACCTGCATGTGCTAGCGCCAAATATATTACCAAGGACTGGATGACAATGGGTGGGTGAAACTTGCCACATGCGTTTGTAATTTGTCATCTATCGCGTGCATTATGTCTAACTTATTACGAACACAACGATCAGCGGCTCGAATGATCGTGGCGTTTTCGTTATTTGGCACTCTGAGCATCACATCAACCACCATTGCAAATAACGGCAGCAACCCGCCAAGCAGTATCAGCCCTGCCAAAATAACAGCCTCGGTGCCACGCGGCTTCGAAGATTCGCTCGTTGCCAGCATCCCTAGCCCGACCGATCTGACATTCACCCCCGATGGCCGAATTGTCGTGACCAGCCAACCCGGTCATATTTACGTCATCCCCAAAAATCATAATAGCCAAACTTTGCCGCCCATTGCGCTTAATTTGAGCAAAATTGTGTGCAACAACATCGAAACTGGCTTGATTGGGATCACGGTTGACCCCGATTTTGGCAACAACGGCTATATTTACGTTTATTACACCTATCAAACCAGCCCCGAAGAATGCCCTTATGTGGCTCCAACCTATAACCGGGTGTCGCGCTTTACCTTGCAAAGCAGTAATGTCGTTGACCCGCAAAGCGAATTCATTTTGATTGACCTATTACCCACCCCACGCGGTAGCCACAATGGCGGCGGGCTGCGCTTTGGCGCCGATGGCAAACTCTATGTGAGCGTGGGCGATGGCAGCACTTGGGCAGGCTATGCGCAATCACTCGCCATGCTCAATGGCAAAATCTTGCGCATCAATACCGATGGCAGCATTCCCAGCGACAACCCCTTTGTTGGTCTGGAATATGCCCAACCATGCGGCAAAATAGACACCACCCAATTGGTCGAAGAACGGGTGTGCCAAGAAATTTGGGCCAAAGGGCTGCGCAACCCATTTCGCTTTACCTTTGGGCAAGACGACGCGCAAAACGAAGTGATGTATATCAACGATGTCGGCTGGCGCACGTGGGAAGAAGTCAATATCGGCAAAGCTGGCGCCGATTACGGCTGGCCGTTCCGCGAAGGGCCTTGCGAAACCGATACCTTCGGCGACGATTGCCATCCTTTATCGGATGATACGCTTCGCAATCCAATTTACGCCTATCAACATAACGCCACTGAATTTTGCACCTCAATCACCGGTGGCGCGGTGGTTCCGCACGGCATTTGGCCCGAATCATTCAACGGCACTTATTTGTATGGCGATTTTGCGTGTGGGGCCTTGTTCCAGCTTAAAACATCGGGCGGCACGCATGTTAAAAGCGTCGTTGCCACAGAAATGTCGCCCATCATTTCAATGATGTTTGGCCCATATGAAAACACACAAGCGCTGTATTACACCACATATGGCCCCTATAACGCCTTGTTTGGCTCAATTAATGGCGGGGCTGGTGTGCGGCGCATGGTCTATTTGGGCGACCGAAACGCCCCGCCCACCGCCCACGCTGTCGCCGAGGTCAATTACAGCGCCCACGCACCTGCTACGATTAAATTTAACGCCCTGCGCAGCCGCGACCCGAACGGAACACCCCTGCGTTATGAATGGGATTTTGGCGACGAAAGCGCTATCATTACTGCAACCAATGCTATTGTCGAGCATCAATATCTTAAAGAGGGGGTATTTACGGCAACCCTGACGGTGTATGACACGCTGAACACACCCTCAAAACCGACCACGCTGAAGGTTTACATTGGCAATACACCGCCCAAAATCACGCTGACGCAGCCAACGACCAACGCAACCTTTCGCGTCGGGCAGCCCATTGTGTTGCAAGCCGATGCCACCGACGATGACGACGGCAATCTGCCCGATTCGTCACTGATGTGGGAGGCATTTTTGCATCACATAGACATCATTGACACCAACTTTGCGCACGAACATCCTTTGCTTGCGCCGACCAAAGGCCGCACGGCGACGTTCACGGCTCCCAAGCAAGAGGATATTTTCGCCGGTCATAGTCGGCTCGAAATTCGCCTGACCGCGACCGATTCGCAAGGGCTAAGCACGGTTCATACACAAATTTTGCAGCCAAGCCGCAGTCAGGTCACGTTTAACTCCGAACCGCCCGGCTTAAAGATTGTGGCAAACAGCGCCGAGCTAAAAACTCCGATCACATTGGAAATGTGGGAAGGCTATACGATTAATGTGAAAGCGCCACAAACCCAAAAAGGCGCGACCAGCAAATTGTCGTTTATGCGTTGGGACAATGGCAATGACCGCGAACATAGCATCGTTGTGGCTGGCGAAACCATGACGATGACCGCGACCTATGCCTGCGGCAAAGGCGATTGCGATATTTTCTTGCCTGCCATGTTCTCAAAAATGACGATTGAAATGCTGGAACATTCAACAAAATAGCAATCCCTACACCTTAATCAACACATACGCCGTGCGATGCGACTCACGAGCGACGCGCACCGCCACGTAGCCATCGGCAAAGGCTTGGGTGAATTGGTCGCGGGTGCGCAACCGCAGCGCCAGCGCCGCCGCAGGATCGGCTCTTTTCAGCGCCTGAAAGTTGGGCGATATCTCAATTTCCATTTTGGCGCTGGCATTGGCTTCGTTAAAATAGGCGCGGGTTTCGGGCGTCAGCCACCATTCTGGCTCAAAACGGTCAGACGGCAAACCGCGATTTAGCCCATCTTGCATATCGCCATAACAATTGGGGATATATTTTCGTGCAATCGCGCCGAGTTTGTTCAAATTGAGCCAAGCGTTGCGGGCTTCGAGCGGGTCATATGTCCATGTCATCAAATTTTGCCCCATCGCCAAAGTCGCCTCGGCCTGCGCCCGCTTGAGTGCCTCACCAATGCCGAGGCCTTGCGCTTCGGGCAACACCCCGGCCATTTGCGAATGCTGGCTTAGGCCATTAGCGGCCTTGGGGCCAGCGGCGTGCACATGCGCCGGGCTAAGAAAACTAAGCACAAAACCAAGCAGTTTGCCTTCTGGCGTAAATGCGCCCAAGACCACCCCGCCATGTCGCTGAATCGTGACAGTGAAGTTACTGGGCGTGTAGACCGGATCATTCCAAATAATGCTTTGGGCGCGTTCGCATTGTTCATGATCGGCGATATCTTTAAAAGGGCGAATGTGATAAGAGATAGACATAAACAGTTAGCCAAGATATACCCGCTCGCTGCGGGCCAATAAACTGGTGACAATATCATAATTGATCGTTCCGACCCGCGCTGCGATGTCGTCGGTTGTGATGCGTTGCTGGCCTTGCGGGCCAATGATCACCACCTCATCGCCCAACGCCACATTGGGAATATCGGTTACGTCAATCATGCTTTGATCCATACATACCCGCCCCACAACAGGAGCACGCTGCCCCCGCACCAACACCTCGCCAAAATGGTTCGGGGCACGACGAAAACCATCGCCATAGCCGACCGGAATAGCGGCGATGCGACGCGGGCCAACACAGCGATACGTCGCGCCATAACTCACCCCCCACGAATCGGGCAGCGTTTTGAGGCTGGCAACATACGTGCGCCACGACAATGCGGGGCGCAACTGTGCCACCAATGCCTGCGCCGCCGCCGTCGGCGCATCGGCTGGGGCAAATGGCGACAAGCCATACATGGCGATCCCCAGCCGCACCATATCGAAATGCGCCTGTGGATATGCCATCAACCCCGCCGAATTGCAGATGTGCAGAATAGTAGATAGTGGATAGCCGATAGTGGATAGCGAAGATTGGCGTGGTTGGTGTTCAGTAATTAGTGCTTGGCTCTCGGCTCTCAATTCTTGGCTCTTGATTCTTAGCTCTTGGTTCTTGGCTCTTGGTTCTTGGCTCTCTACAAATCGCGCAATCTGTTGTTGGGTGTAATCGGGGTCAGTGTCGGCACAGCTAAAATGGCTGAAGATGCCAGCGATGCGCAAATTGGGCAATGCCGCCACCCGTGCGATGAAATCAGCGGCCTCGCTCGGCAACACACCCAAGCGCCCCATGCCTGTGTCGAGTTTAATATGCACTCGGCATTCGAGATTTTCAGCCACAGCCGCCGCCGAAAACGCCCGCGCCGTGTCGAGGTCGGTCAAGGTGACTTGCACATCGAGGCGCAAGGCGTGGGCGGCATGGCTGGCCGAGGTATGCCCCAGCACCAAAATCGGCGCGATCAAGCCACCCTCACGCAGGCTTGCGGCCTCGCTCAATTGCGCCACTCTCAGCCATGTCCCGCCCGCCGCTAGCGCCGCCCGGGCCACCGCCGCCGCGCCATTCCCATATCCATTGGCTTTACCCGCCGCCCACACTGCCACGTCCGGCCCAACATGCTGCTTGACCAGCCGCACATTGTGCCGAAT
>JAHBAL020000506.1 GCA_018500105.2 Anaerolineae bacterium | reverse complement strand
TCTCCACGCTACGCAAACATTCCATGAATGTCTTTAGCGCTCTCACCCGCATTTTTGACCGTCAGCCTGTTGTCTTTCAGGCTGCCTAAGCTTTTACAGAAAAGAAGGCTTTCGGATACAAATCTTTGAGTTCTTTGTGCGCTTTGTGGTAAAAAGCTTGAGCCTTGCGTAACGTCAGTTACAAATTGCCGCGCTGCGCCTGTTCAAGCTCAAGCGCCTCGAACAGCGCCTTGAAATTGCCTTTGCCAAAGCCACGACTGCCGTGTCGCTGGATAATTTCGACGAACAGGGTGGGGCGGTCTTGCAACGGGCGCGAGAACACTTGCAGCAAATAGCCCTCGTCGTCGCGGTCCACCAAAATGCCCAATTCCTTGATCGTTTCGATTGATTCTTTGATTTGGCCCACGCGCGCTGGCAACATTTCGTAATAACTATCGGGCACGCGCAAAAATTCGATGCCATTGGCCCGCAATAGCTTGAGCGTGCCGATGATGTCTTTGGTCGCCAAGGCCAAGTGTTGCACACCGGGCGTGTAATAATAATCGAGATATTCTTCGATCTGGCTTTTGCGCAGCCCGTCGGCGGGTTCGTTGATGGGGAATTTAATGCGCCCACTCTCGACCACCTTCGACATCAGGGCCGAATATTCGGTGCTGATGTCTTTGTCATCAAAATGCAACAACTGGCGGAAGCCCAGCACATGATGATAATAATTGACCCATTCGTTCATTTTGCCCAATTGCACATTGCCCACCATATGGTCAATGGCCGCTAAGCCGCTGGGCTGGGTGGGCAGGTCAATGGGGCGATAGCCGGGCGCGAACGCACCTGCGTAATCTTTGCGGTCTACAAACACATGCAGCGTTTCACCGTAGGTGTAAATGGCCGAGGTGCGATATACGCCATATTCGTCGCGTTCTTCACGCGGCCCCCATGCGCTTTTTGCGCCGCGCTCGGTGGTGACGCGGTGGGCTTGGGCCACATCATCCACCGCCAGCGCAATCATTTTGACGCCATCGCCGTGCAGCAAATGGTGCGCCGCGATCTCGCTGCTTGGCCCATAGGCCGCCGACACCACCAGCCGTATTTTGCCCGATTCGAGCACATACGACGCGAATTGGCGGTTGCCGGTCTCAAGGCCAGCATAGGCGACGGGTTTAAAGCCGAAGCCTTTCCACCAAAAATACATGGCCTGTTTGGCGTTGCCGGTCCAAATATGCACATGATCAATGGATTTGAGCTTGAGAAAATCGTCCTCTTCGCTCATGCTACGGGCGGCGCTGGGTGGCGCGGTTAGGGTGTTGGTTGTCATTTTTCTCCTGTAAAAAAATAGTTTGTTTGTAGATCTCCGAGGTTTTGAGTCAAGGCTGTTCAAAAGTCAGCATTGCCCTTAATACGTCATCTCCGCGAACGCGGAGATCCATAACGAGGCCCGCAAAAAATGGCGCAACCCATTCGATTTGTGCCTGTCGCGTTATGGATTCCCTCTTTCGAGGGAATGACGAGGCGACTTTTGAACAGCCTTAGGTTTTGAGTTACTCGCAAAAGCGCGAAGAAAAATTTTTTGCGCTTTTGCGCTTTTGCGAGCAACTTCTAAATTGGTGAACTGAAACCGATTGGAGTGGCGCTATGAAAATAAAATGGCGACATCAAACGGGATGATATTGCTGTTTTTGACTTCGCTTAGCACCATGCTGGTGCGAATTTTGTCCACGCCGGGGGCGGGGGTAAGAACGTCAATGAGGAAATGTTCGAGGTCTTTTTGGTTGAGGGCGATGACCTTGAGCAAATAGTCGGTGTCGCCGGTCAAGAGGTGGCATTCGAGCACTTGCGGCATGTCTTGCACGGCTTGGCGAAATTGATGCACGATTTGGCGTTCGTGGCGATGCAGGCTGACTTGGATGAAGCACATCAGGTCGTAGCCCACCTTTTCACGCGAGACGCGGGCGGTATAGTTTTGAATGATGCCGTTGTCTTCGAGTTTTTGCAGCCGCTTTTGCCCCCCCGTCGGCGAGAGTTGGGCGTGCCCCGCCAGTTCATTCAGCGCCATGCGCCCATTTTGTTGTAGGTGGGTCAGGATCGCTTTATCCACTTCATCTATCATTGTGGTGGATATTATAGCTTGAAAATATGTTTTTGGTGTGATAAATTGTATTGTGCGTTGATTTTGGTGTGTTTTGTTGTGGTGGGGTGTGATGCGTGTTATATGAATAAACAACAAGGACAGACATACCCCCTATGTCTGTCCTTATTGTTCGCCGAAGCGGTTGACCCATTGACTGTCATCGCTTTTGGCCGAGGTAATAGCTGCTCTTTATTGGCGCAAAGTTACAACTACCGGCAACCAAATTTGACGATGTTGCCACCCCGTTTTTGCGTTGACGAGGCGTAAATTGAGGCCAGTGGCGCGTTCGCCTGAGGTGGTTGCAAGTCTGAGCGAGCCTGAATTGCTAAGGGCGCTATTCGATGGCGTGTGGGCGTTACGATCTAATACGAGTGTAAGGCTTGTATCGTGAACGATCTGTAATTCATATTCACTGGGGCGTAAGCCCGCAAACGAGTAATTGCCATTGGCATCTGTGACGGTGCTGGTGACAATTTTGCCGTGCCTGAGCAAATTGATGGTGAGATTGGCAGCGGGGGCCAGTTGTTGCGATCCAGTTAAGCGTTGTATTTGTTGTTTGTTATTGGATAGGTCTACTTGTATTTGGCCTGCTATGCGCGATTCGCGCCAAAACGAGAGAGAGAGGTTGCTCTTATCTTGTGCGGTTATGGTGAATCGAACGAGGATATCGCCATTGGGGGCTGGTTTCAGCCCGCTGAAATCATCATCGTCTGTGCTGATCGAAAACCCTGCTGGTGGCGTGATGGCTAAGGCATAGCTGCCTGCTTGCAAATTTCCCAATTGCAGTTTGCCGTTAATGATTTTGAGATCAGGGTTGATCAAATTGCCGACGTCGCTGTTGGGCACATAGGTATCGAATAATTTGACATTGATCGTCGGTAATATCGGTTCGTTTGGCTCAGAAATTCCGTTGCCGTTGATGTCTTCGGTTAAGGGCGCCCCATTTGTGC
The DNA here is from genome assembly GCA_018500105.2 of Anaerolineae bacterium. Lineage (GTDB taxonomy): Bacteria > Chloroflexota > Anaerolineae > J036 > Brachytrichaceae > AQU-03. The sequence continues at coordinate 287 of JAHBAL020000506.1, read as the reverse complement.
CAATGCTGACTTCGCCTTGTGATGCGCTTGGATCCACGCTTGGCGGCGGTGGCGGCGCTTCGTTGTTTGGGGCTGGCGATGGGGTTTTGGTTGGCGTGTTGGTTGGGGTCTTGGTTACCGTCGCCGTCGCCGTTGGCGTGTTTGTCGGAGTTTCGGTCGCCCACATGGAACGCTGGAATAATACGTTAGTCAATGGTTAGGGCGTTATACGCGAGAGACATTGTCATTTTCAAAATCCGATTTTTACCATGATCTTGTCACTCGTCTCTTCATTATTCGTTACAATT
>JAHBAL020000492.1 GCA_018500105.2 Anaerolineae bacterium | reverse complement strand
TGAGCAACGATGGGCGGGGGTAAACCCGCCGCCCTTAGTAGCGAAGCCCTATCGGGCTTTTTTTACAGAAGAAGGTTTTCGACTTTTGAACAGCCTTGCTGACCTGACGACGTATTTGCTGGATTTAATCTTCGGGGATCCCTCGCTGCGCGTCGGGATGACCCATTGAGACAATAAGTTTCTCCCCTTTGCTGGGTGCCGCGCCCTTGCCTGCGTCTATGTATTCGGAATGACGCATGGAATATATGTGATTGAAGTCCATCTTGAGCATGCGGTTGGTATAATCCCCAATCCTTAATTTTCAGGAAACCCCTCAACGAAATGGGCAATATAGCGGTATGATTAGGGTGTTATAAGTTGCGGGCGCTGTATCCCATGATGTTATGCAGCAAATTTAACCCGCGATTTTATAAAAACAAAAGATTATGTCCACGATGACACAAAACCTCTCCGTAGGTGACAGTGCCTTAGCTACTGCATTGTCCCAATTCGATCGCGCCGTTCACATGCTCGGCATCAATGGCGGCACTGCCGCAATGTTGCGCACCTGCAAGCGCGAGCTTACTGTCAACTTTCCCGTGCGTATGGATGATGGCTCGGTGAAAGTATTCACCGGTTATCGCATTCACCACAGCACCGTGCGCGGCCCGTGCAAAGGCGGCATTCGCTATAGCCCTCACGTTACGCTCGACGAAGTGCGGGCGCTGGCGATGTGGATGACATGGAAATGCGCGGTGGTCAATATTCCCTATGGCGGGGCAAAGGGCGGCGTGCTTGTTGACACCAAAAAGCATAGCCTGCGCGAGCTAGAAGGCATTACGCGCCGATACGCCACCGAAATTTCGCTGTTTATTGACCCATCTGGCGACATCCCCGCGCCCGACATGGGCACAAATGCCCAAACGATGGCGTGGATTATGGACACCTATTCGATGCACAGGGGCTATTCTGTGCCTGCTATCGTCACTGGCAAACCGATCAACATCGGCGGCTCGGCAGGGCGGCATGAGGCCACTGGGCGCGGGGTGATGTTCACCGTGCGCGAAGCCTATAAGACCTTAAATTGGGATTTTTCGAAGGCCAGAGTGGCTGTGCAAGGCTTTGGTAATGTGGGTTCGATTTCGGCCCAGACGGCCTATGAGATGGGCTGCTCGGTTGTCGGCGTGAGCGATATCGAAGGCGGTCTATACAACTCGGATGGTATTGATATCCCCGAATTGATCGCATATCGCCGTCAACATGGCAGCTTCAAGGGATACAGTAAAGGCAAATTCATCACCAACGACGAATTGCTATCATGCGACTGCGATGTGTTGGTTCCGGCGGCAATGGAAAACCAATTGACCCAACATACGGCGGGCAGCGTAAAGGCGCGAATGGTCGCCGAAGGCGCAAACGGTCCCACCACGCCCGAAGGTGACGAAATCTTAAATGCCAAAGGTGTGATTGTTTTGCCCGATATTTTGTGCAACGCAGGTGGCGTTGTCACCTCTTATTTTGAATGGGTGCAAGATTTGCAACAATTATTTTGGGAGGAAGACGACATCACCAAACGCCTCGAACGCATTATGATCCGCAGTTTTCATGATGTATATGACAAGTCGAAAGCCTTGAATACCGACCTGCGCACCGGTGCGCAATGCCTTGGCATTGGGCGCGTTGCTGAATCTCACATTACACGTGGGCTGTATCCTTAGTGGATAGTGATAGTGGATAGTGATAGTGGATAGTGATAGTGGATAGTGATAGTTAAGGGTTAAGAGTCGTCTTCCTTCAACTATCTACTATCCACTATCACTATCCACTAGGGTCCCTCTGGCGGCGTAGCGATTTCGACGTAAACCAAGGTGGTGGGGAGGTAAATCCGTAGATTGAGCGCGCCGGCTGGCGGGTTGTTTGGTTGGGTGGAGGTGGCTGCCCCAAAGCCGCTGACAAACGTTGGTGTGGGGCGGTGCGTTGTGCTGCCGTCGCCAATTTGGCCGTAGTGGTTGTTGCCCCAGCATTTCACAAAGTTATTTGACAATACGGCGCAGGCCGTGCCGCCACGAAAAACCATGTTGCCAGTCAACGGGTTGGCCTCGTCTACTTCCCATGCCATGTAATTGCTGATGTCAATTTGGCGGGCGCTGGCCCCTAGGTTAATGACATCTACGGCGGTGCTCCATTCGCCCATTTGCCCATTGCCGAGTTGGCCGGTCCAATTTGTGCCCCAGCATTTCACCCCGTTGGCGTTGATGATGGCACAAGTCGAGTGCCGCCCAGCCGCGAGGCTGGTCGCGCTTGCCACATTGAGCGTGGCGGTCAAAACCCCGTGATCGGTGCGTGTGCCATCGCCTATTTCGCCCAAAATGTTGATGCCCCAACATTTCACTTTGCCGGTGGCAAGCAGCGCACAACTTTGCTTGTAGCCTACCGCCACCTCGCGCACTTCATCGGCCCCTAGGTCAATAATGTCGTGCGGGGCCAAATGCAGCCCACCATAGGTCGCGTCGGCCCCCTCGACAAAGCCCCAGCATTTTGCCGTGCCGAGCGTAGTTGTTGCGCATGACAATTCGTCGCCAAGCGAGATTTGTTTGACGCCGCGTGGAAAATTGGGGATGGCAACGGGGACGCGGCGGTCAATTTGTGTGCCGTCGCCTAATTCGCCTTGCGCGTTTGATCCCCAACATTTCACCGCGCCAATATTGGTTAGGGCACAGGTGTGATGATAACCTGCCGAGATGGCGACGACATCGGTCAGATTGCGAACATCAATGGGGGTAGGGATGACGCTTTCATATGAATTTGCGCCTGCTTGCCCGCGATCGTTCACGCCCCAGCATTTCACTTTGCCGCTATTGAGCAAGGCGCAGGTGTGTCGCCCGCCAGCGGCGATGCCGATCACGCCGCTGGTCAGCCCGCTTACTTGGGCTGGGGTTTTGCGCGAATTAAAATCGCCTGTGCCCAATTGCCCCAAATCGTTGTTGCCCCAGCATTTCACGCCGCCGCTGGTACTAAGCACGCAGGTGTGAATACCGCCTACAGAGACGGCGCTGGCGCTTTCTTGGATGTTCGCTGGGCTTTCGGTGTTGGCTTGGGCGGTGGGCAGGGTGTAAATTGAGAATAAACTGGTGAGCAGGGCAATAATGCTGGCGAGGGGGATACTAATCTTTTGAAAAGAAAGTGGGGTAAAAAATACTGTCATCTACTGTTCATCTCCTTGATAAAGCGCTGACGTGCCGAGCGGTTACCTCGAAAAATTTCTGCCCCAGAATCTATTGCGACGCTGGGGCAGAAAGGTTATTATTAAGATTTTAGTAGATGCGTGATGTGCCAGTTGAAAAACTGGTGAACAATCACACTTTGGCCTGAACCCCGCCAAATCGGCGTTCGCGCCGGTTGTAGTGCTCAATTGCCTTGGCCAACTCTTTTTCGTCGAAGTCAGGCCAATAGATATCCGTAAAGTAATATTCGGCGTATGCGCCTTGCCAGATCAAGAAATTACTTACCCGTTGCTCACCGCTGGTGCGAATGATCAGCTCTGGGTCGGCCACATGGTTGGTATACAGATGTCGGCTAAGCGCATCCTCGGTGATGTCTTCTGGCTTCGCGCCGGCCTTCATCATTTCACGCACTGCATCCACAATCTCGGCCCGCCCACCATAATTCAGCGCCACATTTAAAACGAGGCGATTATTATGCTTGGTGCGTTCAATGGCGTTACGAATGCCAACTTGCAATTGCTCTGGCACACGATCGAGCCGTCCGATATGGCGAATTTGCACCCCGTTGCTGTCCAGTTCGTCAATTTCGCGTTGCAAAACGCCTTCCAAAATCGCCATTAATCCGCTCACCTCATCCTCGGGGCGTGACCAATTCTCAGTTGAAAATGCGTATAACGTAAGCACCTTCACCCCTTGCTCGACGCAAGCGCGAAGAATGCGACGCAGGTTTTGCGTGCCAGCCCGATGCCCGGCCAAACGTGGCATATTGCGTTTCTTGGCCCAGCGCCCATTGCCATCCATGATGATGGCAATATGATTGGGAATGCGCAACGCTGCTTGTTGCGCTTGCGCGGCAGGGTTGACGGCTGAACCGATACGGTTTACGACACGTTTAAGGAAGGGATCTATGGTTGCTGCGGGGGTTGCCATGCGTGGTTAAATCTCCATAACTTCTCGTTCTTTGCGGGCGCCCATTTCATCTGCCTTCACCACAAATTTTTGGGTTGATTTTTCGACCTCTTCTTTGCCGCGTTTGTGGTCATCTTCGCTGATCATGTCTTCATTTTCCAGTTCTTTCAGCATGTCCATTGCATCGCGGCGGTAGTTGCGAATCGAAATTTTGGCTTCTTCAAGACGCTTGTGAACGAGCTTTACTAAATCTTTGCGCCGCTCTTGGGTGAGTGGCGGAATGTTGAGGCGAATGACTTTGCCATCATTCATCGGCGTAAGTTTTAAATCCGGCGAATCTTGGATCGCTTTTTCAATTGCCTTTAATGAGCTTTTGTCGAATGGGCTAATGGCAATGGTTCGCGCATCAGGGATGGTAATTTGCGCCAACTCGCGTAATTGTGTCCATGTGCCATAATATTCAACTGACAACTTGTCCACCAACCCAGTGGTGGCGCGGCCAGTGCGATATTTATGAAAATCATTGTCCATCGCCTCAAGCGACTTCTGCATATCTTTTTCGGTGCTAATCACTAAATCTTTTACGTCGTCTGACATTTGGAAAAACTCCTAAGTCCCCTTAATCGTAAGCGTCAAAGACTTTCTTTGTGCATTTGAATGCTCTCAAAGACTTTCACGCCTGCCGATGATAGGTTTTGACAGTGTTTTTAAGCTGCTAACTGATCAAAGTGCCTACTTTTTTGCCGAGCACAGCAGCCTGAATCGTGCCTTCGTCCCATAAGTTTAACACAAGGATGGGCTTTCTATTATCCATACATAATGTAATGGCGGTGCTATCCATCACACCTAGCTTTTCGTTTAAGGCTTGCAAATACGTTAATTCATCATAACGTTTGGCGTTCGGGTTCTTTTTCGGATCGGAGTCATAGACGCCATCCACTTTAGTGGCCTTAATCAGCACATCGCAATTGATTTCCATCGCCCGTAATGCGCCCGCGCTGTCGGTGCTGAAATAGGGGTTGCCTGTGCCCGCGCCCAAAATCACCACCCGATCTTTTTCGAGATGTCGCACTGCGCGTAAGCGAATATACGGCTCGGCGACCGAGCGAATTTCGATAGCGGTTTGCACCCGCGCAGCTACGCCCATGCGTTCAAGCGCATCTTTCATCGCCAACGAGTTCATCACGGTTGCCAACATGCCCATATGGTCGGCGGTGGTGCGGTCCATGCCATTGGCAATGCCGTCTTTGCCGCGCCAAAAATTGCCTGCCCCGATGACCATAGCGACTTGCACACCCAAATCTCGTACAGCTTTGACTTTCAGCGCCACATCATCCATTAGCTCTGGCACAATCCCCATGCCGCCCGGCCCAGCCATTGCCTCGCCACCGATTTTTAACAAGATACGTTTATATTTAAGTTGTTCCATTTTTATCCTTGTGCTAACTTGGCAATGTTAGATTAAGAAATATCCATCGTCAAGTTGACTTTATGCCGATTCACCCTATGGGTAGGGCGCGGCATGCGATAACCCTGCCCATATGACCTTATTAACTCACCTTACGCACAAGGTAAGTATTTCACCACGAAGTGCACGAAGGACACAAAGAAAAGACGGCTTTCGGATACAAATCTTTGAGTTCTTTGTGCACTTTGTGGTAAAAAATTTGAGCCTTGCGTAACGTCAGGTCATGACGCATAAAAAAAGGGCATTTTAAAAATGCCCTTTCTCTTAACTATTCACCACCCAATTCGTAACGAATGAATCTACGAATTACAATGTTTTCACCAATTTTTGCAATTGCCGATTTCAACATTTCGCTCATCTTGACTTCATCGTCTTTGACGAACGCTTGCTCTAGCAATACGACTTCTTGGTAATATTTCTCCATGCGCCCTGACGCAATGCGTTCGGCGATGTTGGCAGGTTTGCCCTCATTGACCGCATCTTGTTTATATTTTTCGGTTTGAGCGCTCAATACATCCGCCGGAATATCTTCCTTGCGAACATACTTTGGGTTGGTTGAGGCGACTTGAATGGCGATGTCGTGCGCCAGCGCCTTAAATTCTGGGGTGCGAGCGACGAAGTCGGTCTCGCAGTTCACTTCTACCAGTACAGCCATGCGTGCGCCAGCATGCACGTAAGATTGAATTAATCCTTCGTTGGTTTGGCGCGATGATTTCTTCGCTGCCGAGGCCAGCCCTTTTTCCATCAGCCATGCCGCAGCTTTGGCTGAATCGCCCCCATTCAAGTCGAGGGCTTTTTTACAATCGAGCATTCCAGCGCCGGTTTGCTCGCGGAGCAATTTGATTTGTTCTGCTGTTGTTGCCATGTTAATCTAACCTGATGATATTAGCCTTCGTTGGGGTCAAATGAGCGCTTTTGGGCTGGGGGCAAATCAAATTCGCTCGCGTCAACATTGCCGCGCATCTTTGCCAAGGTGCTCTCACCCAAGAATTGCGTGTTGTCACCCTCGGCGGCAGCGATTTCGGTGCTGATATCGCCAGAACCCTTGCGCAAGGCCAAACCTTCGAGCGCGGCGTTTGCCATTGCTTCGACGATGATCTTGATGGCGCGAATGGCGTCATCGTTGGATGGGATGACGTAGTCCACGCCGGTGGGATCGCAGTTGGTGTCAACCATGCCGATGACGGGAATGCCAAGTGAGTTGGCTTCCTTCACCGCATTGCCCTCGCGGCCCACATCTACGATGAACAATACATCTGGCAACTTGCGCAAATTCTTGATGCCGCCCATGCGCTTGTTCAAGCGCTCGATTTCGCGGGTCTTGAGCAAGGCTTCTTTCTTGGTCAGACGATCATGCTCGCCAGCTTCCTTGGCGCTCTCGAGGCTCGCCATATGGTCTAAGCGTGACTTGATGGTCTTGAAGTTCGTGAGTGTGCCACCCATGAAGCGCTCGATGATGTAGGGTTGGCCGGCGCGTTGAGCGTGCGTAGTGATCGGCTCTTGTGCTTGGCGCTTGGTTCCCACAAACATCACAGTCCCGCCTTTGGCAACGGTGTTGCGAATCTTGTCAGCAGCATCGTTGAGGGCGACCATCGTTTGTTGCAGGTCAATAATATGAACACCGTTTCGTTCAGTGAAAATAAACGGCTTCATCTTGGGGTTCCATCGCTTGGTACGATGGCCGAAGTGCACTCCTGTCTCTAGAAGTGTTTTGATAGGAACAACGGACATATTTAGTTGATTCTCCTTTAAAACCTCTGTGTCGTTTCTTGTTTGGCTACAAGCGTTTCACAACACTTGCAGGATTGCCGCACTTGAGCAACACATGTGAAATCGGTCAAATTCGTTGCCGAATTTGCCGGGGGCACATTATATTGCAAGTTTGGTGTTGGTTTTTGGAAAATGAGGCGATTTAAGCGGCACGATCTCATTTTTAATGTAAGAATTTGCCGCTCAACCGTTGCCGAAATTGACTTATTTGCGTTCGTAGGACAGGGAGGCGCAAGATAAGTAAGAGTGTGACGATGCTGGCATAGAGCAGCGGGTCACGTAAATCGGCTTTAACCAGCCAAATGTAATGAATGACTGCGAGGGGCACGGCGAGATAAGTGAGCTTGTGCAGTGTTTTCCAGCGTCGCCCCAGCCGCTTCATCCAGCCGCGTGTCGAAGTGATGGCTAATGGAATGAGGATGAGCAAGGCCGCCAGTCCCACCAAAATATAGCGTTTGGTCGCCAGGTCATCCCAGATCAGGTCAAATGCAAAACGATAATCAACCCCAACGAAGATGAAAAAATGTAACAATGCGTAGCCAAAGCCATATAGCCCAAGCGCTCGCCGCACTGTAATGGCTTGTTTGAAGCCAAAGACGCTGGCGAGAGGGGTGCAAGCCAATGACGCCACGAGCAGTCGTAATGCCCAATCACCAGTGCGAAAAGTCCAATCTTGCAGCGGGTTGACGGTTAAATTGCCGCGCCATGTGTCCCACAACAAATGGGCCAACGGCAACACGGCTGCAAGATGCACAAAAATTCGGAAAACCATGAGATTGGGGCGTTTAGTAATTTTTGCGTAAGTCCATGCCAGCATAAAGCGAAGCGACTTGGTCGGCATAGCCATTGAACATCAGCGTGCGACGGCGGATGACTTCGCCGATGCGGCGCTCTGAGCTTTGCGACCAGCGCGGATGCGACACATCCGGATTGACATTTGAATAGAAGCCGTATTCTGATGGCCCAGACTTCATCCACAGTGACACCGGTTCATCGGCCACCAACTCAATTTTGGTGATGGACTTGATGCTCTTAAATCCATATTTCCACGGCACGACGAGGCGGATGGGAGCGCCGTTTTGCGGCAGTAACGGCTTGCCATAAATGCCGGTTGCCAAGATCGTAAGATCGTGCATGGCTTCATCCAGTCGCAAACCTTCAACATACGGCCACGGGAAGGATCGGTCACGTTGGCCGGGCAGGCGGGTTGGATCGAGCAACGTCTCGAAACGCACATATTTGGCCTCTGATTTCGGGTCAACGAGTTTGAGCAAACGATTGAGCGTGAGGCCGCTCCAAGGAATGACCATGCTCCATGCTTCGACACAGCGCATTCGATAAATTCGTTCGACCGGCGTGATTTTGCGCAATTCGTCGAGGTCGAAGGTTTTGGGGTTATTGACCAAGCCACCGACTTGCACTTTCCACGGCTCGGCAACAAACCCAGCCGATAGACGGGCGACGGCTTGTTTGTCGGTGGTGAATTCGTAGAAATTGTTGTAGTTGGTGATCGCGTCGTAGCCAGTGATGGCATCGCCCAACTCGTCGGTTTGCCCAGCGGTGACTGGTTTTTCGGGTTTGATGGGGGTGGGCGATGGCTCGACATAGCTAGGGGCGCAAGCGCTGAGCAATGCGCCTCCGGCGACCAGCCCGGCTGTTTGCAAGAATCGTCGCCGCGATTGTGGGCGAGCGTGGTAAATATGCTCAGGGGTAATTTCAGATGAGGGGATTTTCATGGCAATCTTTATAAGGGTTGAGGGTTGAGAGTTGAGAGTTGAGAGTTGAGAGTTGTAATTTGTCAGCACTCTCAACTCTTAACTCTCAACTCTCAACTCTTTTTATATTCTCTAGACATGAAAACAACCCCGAAAATTACCTGAGACATGCTCTATAATCCGACGAAGTGGCGAAAAAACTCTTATTATTGGGTGTGATCGGGGGTGTTGTGATGCTGTTGATGGCAGCCCCGCGACTGATGTGGTATTACGATATTGACCGTGCTGGGCGGTTGTTGGCGGCGGGCCTAGACTGGCCGCAGCCGCGCACTGCCGACAGCCTGCCCATTGCCAAGGATGCGCAAGCGGTGGCGCAGGCGTTGCCTCATTTAAAGGCCGCCATTGCACGTCGCCCTGACCATGCTTATGCTTATCGGTTGTTGGGCGAGGCCAATGCGGGGTTGGGAAATTGGGCCGATGCGGTGGCTGAGCTGCAAGCGGCTCGCCAAAAATCGCCGCGTAACCCATTGCCCGCTATTTTGCTCAACAGCGTTTATGAGAAGCAATTGCGGATTGACCCGACCCAATCCGTTGCGCAGCGCCAAGCCGTGCTGCGTGAGGCCGGCATCCCCCCGCAATATTATCTGGAGCGCGGCGACCAAGCCCTTGCACGGGCCGACATTGCCGAGGCGCAGCTGCAATATGAACGTGCGGTATTGCTTGACCCCAAGCCGAGCGAAAACATGTTGTGGCGTTATGTCATCACCTCGATTTCGTCCAAACAGCCTTTGCGGGTGAGTGTCGGCGGCACAGAATTGGTGCGTGTGGCGACAGGCTCTACCTTTATTGATGCCGAGTCAATGCAGTTGCTCGATGGCAAACGTATTCAATATGAAAAAGACCCGCTTGTAGGCACGATTTATAAAAATGAGGCGGCCTATGCGGTGGTGGACTTTAAACGGGCGGGCAAATATCAGATGGGAATGCGGGTGCAGCACTCGCAGCCTGCGCCGGTGAAGGCGCAACTTGAATTTGACCTCAAACCCATCGCCCAATTTGAACTGACCAAAGGCGACGGCACATTTACCGAATTTGGGCAATTGGTCGAGATCGAGCCGGGGTTGCATGTGATTGGGGTGCGCTTTTTAAATGACAATGCGGACGGCTTGTTGCCGGGCCAAAAAGATCGCGATTTGACGATTGACTATATCCGCTTTGACTTGTTCGACCCGGCCCTGTTTGCGCCGCATGTGGTGAATGATGCCAGCAAGACCGGTTTGCGCATTGAGGCCGAGACGATGCAGTTTTGGGATGGCAAGTCAATTAAATTGAAAGATGATCCCAATGTTGGGGCGATGTTTGTTCAGGGCACAGGCATTGCGGCGATCGATGTGCCGACGGCGGGGACGTATCGTGTGACGGTGCGGGCGCAAAACCCATCTGCGACAACGGTTAAATTTCAGGTCGAAAGCGATTTAAAACCCATCGCACGTTTCGAGTTGCCGCCCACCGGACAGTGGCAAACCTTCGATGTGCCGGTGAAATTTGACGCGGGCAAGCATATTTTGAGCGTGCAATTGGTCAATAATCTGACGACTGACTTGACCGTGAATTATGTTTTGGCGCTCGATTGGCTCGATGTTAATCGTCTTGATGCCAGCAAATACGTGGCGCGGGCGCTGGATGACAACGGTACGCTAAAAATCGAGGCCGAGACGGTGCAAGATTGGCAAGGCCGACCCTTACGCTTTGATCAAAATCCAAATGTCGGGGTAATTTTTGGGCAAGGTGTTGGCGTGGCGGCGATTCAGGTGACCAAACCCATGACCTATAGTCTGTGGGTGCGCACCCGAAATTATTCGTCTGTGCCATTGGCGGTGCAACTCGAAGCCGATTTGAAGCCGATTGGGCTGCATCGCCTCACCCAGCAAAATTCGGGCTGGCAAGATATTGAAGGTGTGGCTTATTTGGAGGCGGGCACGCACTTTATTACCATGCGTCTACCAGAGCCATCGCCCGAAAGCCCACGCGCCGAAGACCGGAACTTAATGGCCGACTGGCTTTATCTTGCGCCGTTCAAGGCCGAGACGTATCCGTTGCGTTCGCTCGACGGGCGTTTGCAAATCGAGGCCGAGGCGATGCAACGCTTTGATGGCAAGCCAGCGGCCAATCCCGCTGCCCCAACCACCGCTTTGCTCAGCGAAAACGGCAGCTTGTTGGCGCGGGTAAATGTGCCCAAAGCGGGGCGTTTGGTATTGACGGCACGGGTGCAAAATACCGCCAATGCCCCAGCCCAATTTGTGTTGGAAAGTGATTTTCAACATCTCGCCAGTTTTAGCACCAACAAAACTGACGGCTCATGGCAAGAATTTACAGCCGAGGCAAACATGCAGCCGGGCGAACACTTTGTTGGTGTGCGTTTTATGAATGCAGCCCCGGGTCGCACTTTGGTTCTAGATTGGGTAAACCTTGAATTGAAAATGGGTAATGGTCAATGATTAATGGTTAGCTTCATTAACCATTAACCATTACTCATTGACCATTTATAATCAGATCGAATTATGCTGAAATGGATCACACGGACGCTTGTTTTTGTTGCTGGTAGCTTTTTAGGGGCACAGCTTATTTTGCGCCTCTTATTGAGGATGACGCCGATCGCCATCCCAGAGTTGCTCAATTCATTTTTGTCAACGCCCGCTCGTCGCTTGTATCGCGATCCGGGCAAAGTGGTAGATTTATTGGGGGTTCATCGAAACTCGGTGGTGCTTGACGTTGGCTGCGGGCGCGGTGTTTTTACGCTCGAAGTGGCGCGGCGACTGGGGCCGCGTGGGTTGGTTCATGCCGTTGACCGTCGGCCTCAGATGATTGAAGGGGTGGCCCGAAGTCTCGATGTGGCGCAATTGGTGAGCCAAGTGCAACTTACAACGTCGGCGTTTGATGCCATGCCAATTGAAAACGACAGCGTGGATTCGGCCATGATGATTTCGGCTTTGCCAACTATCCCCGACCGCTTGGCTGCGCTCAAAGAGATTCGGCGCGTATTAAAGCCGGGCGGCGTGTTGGTGGTCGGCGAGGAATTGCTTGAGCCGCAATATGTGCGACCCTTGATTATTCAAGAGTGGGCGCTTGAGGCTGGTTTTAAATTGGTTGGGCGCAGTGGTAGCCCGTTTAGCTATTTGCTGAAATTCATTAAACCGGTCAGCGTGTCCGAGGTCGCGGGTTCGAATAGCGCGAGTTGACGTTGGGTTGTGAAAACAACACAAATAACCTTATGCAAAGCTTACGCGAAACTCATAAAACTCCAATAAAAAACCGATTAAATTCTTATCATTCGGATAAACACTAAATTTATGGAACACATTCTAGTAATTGAAGACGATCCAGCAATTCGGGATTTGCTGCGACGTGGTTTAGCTTACGAAAACTATAAGGTGACGGTCACCAATGATGGTTTGAGTGGTTTATCGAGCGCACGCGATAACCCGCCCGATTTGGTGATTTTGGACTGGATGATGCCGGGGTTGGACGGTTTGGAGGTGTGTAAGCGCCTTCGTGCTGCCAGCAATGTGCCTATTTTGATGCTAACGGCAAAAGACGCGGTTGGCGATCGCGTGTTGGGGCTAGAGACCGGCGCGGACGACTATCTGACCAAACCATTTGCATTCCCAGAATTGTTGGCACGGGTTCATGCGTTACTGCGCCGCGCCGCGCCCAGCGCCAAACCAGAAATTTTGCGCTATTCCGATTTGGTGCTCGATACCGGCACACGCCTTGCCAAACGCGGCGTGCGTCAATTTGAATTGACCGCCAAAGAATATGACCTGATCGAGTATTTTATGCGCAACCCGCGCCAAGTGCTCACCCGTGAGCAAATTCTTGACCGCGTGTGGGGCTATGATTTTGGCGGCGAGAGCAATGTGCTCGAAGTTTACATTCGCTATTTGCGCCAAAAAACTGAGGCCAACAACGAGCAACGCCTCATTCACACCGTGCGTAGCGTCGGTTACGTGCTGCGCGAAGAATAGCCTGTGCCGACTCTTCGAGATGAAAATACCTGCAAACCTCCGAGGTCTTAGTTCGGGTTGATGTTGTAGCCACAACTTGAGATAAGACCTCGGAGGTTTGAGTTAGTTTTATGCTGTCGGGTGATAGCTCATCATATTGACTGTAATATAAATTAGTTTTGCCAATATCACGCGGTCTGCGCTGTCAGATGGCGTGGCAAATCGCGTGACATTGGCAACTCGCTTTCTTAATTTAAAACAAGGTGAAAAAATGAACGTTCGAGAACAACTTATTCAAGTGATTATGAGCAAGGCCAATCTGTCGCAAGAGCAGGCCGAAAGCGCAATTAGCGCCGGAATTGAATTTATCAAGACCAAATTGCCAGAACCGCTGGCGAGCCAAGTTGACAATTTCCTCGGCGGCGATGGCGACAACGCCGGTGGCGGCAGTATGCTCGGCGGCCTCGGCGGAATGCTGGGCGGCCTGTTCGGGAGAAATTAAAAATTGAAAATGTAAAATTGAAAATTTGACGTTAATAGCCTGATTTTTAATTTTACATTTTCAATTCTAAATTCTAAATTTCTTAACTGCGTGCGTAGGTTTCCGTCATTTCACGCAGCTTGGTCGCCAGCGCGGGCGTCAGTTGATCGGGCGTAAATCGCCACGCCCAATTGCCGTCTGGTTTGCCCGGCAAATTCATGCGATGCTGTGTGCCAAGCCCCAGCACATCTTGCAGCGTCAGCACAATCGTGTCGGCGACCGACATCATGAGCAGCCGCGCCATATCCCAATGAATACTGGCATCGGCTTCTTCGCGGCTGGTTTTGCCGAGATAATTTAAGACCTGTTGGCGGGGCACATCTTCCAATTTCTCCCACCAACCAACGGTGGTGTCGTTGTCGTGCGTGCCCGCGTAAGCCACGCAGTTGCGCACAAAATTGTGCGGCAAAAAGCTTGATGACGTATCGGCCACAAAAGCAAATTGCAATACACGCATGCCGGGCAAATTAAAGCCATCACGCAGCGCCTCGACTTCGGGCGTAATCACGCCCAAATCTTCGGCGATGATGGGCAAATTATCGGATAGCTCTTTTTGAATGGCCTCGAATAGGGCTTGACCGGGGGCCTTGATCCATTTGCCCACCATCGCAGTTGGTTCGCTGGCGGGCACTTCCCAATACGCCTCGAAGCCACGAAAATGGTCAATGCGCACATAATCGTATAGCGCCAAGGCCGAGCGCACGCGGTCAATCCACCAATCAAAACCGCGTGCTTGCATGACATCATAGCGATACAACGGGTTGCCCCAGCGTTGGCCGGTTGGGCTGAAATAATCGGGCGGCACACCGGCAATCACGGTTGGGTTGCCGGTGTCGTCAATGAAAAATTGCTCGCGGTTGGCCCATGCGTCGGCGCTATCGAACGCCACAAAAATGGGAATATCGCCAACAATTTTGATGCCGTTGTTATTGGCAAAGCTTTTGAGCCAAAACCATTGGTCAAAAAACTTCCATTGGAAAAATTTCCACATTTCAATTGGCCGCGCCAGTCTCACGCGCCATTGCATGAGCGCGGCGGGTTGGCGATCACGGATAGCGGCATCCCATGTGTTCCATGCTTGACCATTGTGGGCGTCCTTCACCGCCATAAACAGGGCGTAATCATCTAGCCACGCTGCGTTTTTGGCGCAAAATTCGGCAAATTGCAGCCGTTGCTCGCTTCGCGCCCGTTGGGCAAAGGTGGCATACGACTGGCGCAAAACGTCAAATTTCCACGGGATCACCCAGCCAAAATCCACTTTGTCATGAGGAAAGGCGGGCGCGTGTTGCAAAACAGCCGCGTCGAGCAACCCATCACGCACTAAATGTTCTAGGCTGATGAGCAAGGGGTTGCCAGCGAATGCCGAAAAGCATTGATAGGGCGAATCGCCATAGCCGGTGGGGCCAAGTGGCAAAACTTGCCACAGCGATTGTTTGCTTTTGACCAAAAAATCAACAAAATGATAGGCAGAATCATTTAATTCACCAATGCCATATTGGCTTGGCAAGGAGGTAGGATGGAGCAGGATACCGCTCACTCGATTAGACATGGGGCGCTATTTTACTCAGATGATGATAAATTGGCAAAACCATTCATCACCCGCGCAAGATGGCGGGTGGCGGCGAGAAAATCGGCGATGCGGAAATGTTCGTTTGGCGCATGAGCGCGGTTATCCCAATAGCCAATGCCGGGGCTGATGACGGGGATGCCGCCCAGCGGGTTGCGGAAGGCATAAATGGGGCTGCTGCCGCCGACCATTGGGTAAATGATGGCAGGCACGCCATAAACCTCTGCGCCTGTCCGCATGGTGAGTTGCACCAAGGGGTCATCGGCGGCGGTTTTGGCGGGCGACATTGCGCCGAGGTTGGTCAATTGCACATCGGCGAAGCCTTTGGCGTTTAGGTGTGCCCGCAGTTTGGCAAAAATTTCGTCTGGTTCTTGGTCTGGCACAAGCCGAAAATCAATTTTGACGACCGCTTTGGCAGGGATGACGGTTTTGAATCCGCTGCCGCGATAACCGGTGTCAATGCCTTCGATATTGCAGGTGGGCAGAAAAACCGCTTCCTTGACTTGTGCTGAGCTGCGGCCCATCACGTATTCTTTTAGCCCATAAATTTGTTTGTCGAGCGCCTCGGTGTTCGGCAACAGGCTTAGGTAATGCAAGTCAAGCTCGCTGGCGGGTTTGGCATTGTCATAAAAACCGTCAATCAGAATATGCTCGTGTGCATCTTTGAGCGATTCAAGCACGCGCACCATGCGCCATGCTGCGCTGGGCAAAAAATGGGCGCGGCCTGAATGGGCATCGGTGTTCATGGTTTGCACGGCTAGCTCGACCGCCAAAATGCCGCGACAGCCGAGCGAGCAATACGGTGCGCCGCTTGGCTCGATGCCGCCTTCTTCCCAAATTGCGCCGTCACAACGCAACAAATCGGTATTGGCTTGCACAAATTCAACCATGTTTGGGCTGCCGATTTCTTCTTCGCCTTCGACAACGAAGGTGACATTGCACGGCAATGCGCCGCCATTTGCGGCCCGCACCGCATCGAGTGCCGCAAGCCGTGCCACCAATTCGCCTTTGTCGTCACGCGAGCCACGCGCATAGAGTGCGCCATCGCGGATGCTGGGTTGAAAGGGCGGGGTGGCCCACAATTCGAGCGGCTCTGGCGGCTGCACATCGTAATGGTTGTAGCATAACAAGGTTCGGCCCGATTTGCCTTTGGCTGTGCCGACCACCACTGGGTTGCCCTTGGTCTCGATCAATTGCACCTCTAGGCCATGCCGCGCTAAGACTTGGGCCACCAAATTTGCGCATTTGCGCATATCGTCGCCGCCACGTGCGCTCACACTTGGTTGTGCACACAATTCGCTGACCTCGCCAAGATACTGGTCGAGGTGTTGGGTTAAATATTGGTCTATGTTCATTTGTTTAATAGCCTTGAGCCTTGAGCCTTGAGCCTTGAGCTTAAAAATTATCGTGCATGAACCGATTATGTTCCTACATAATTTTTCTCCACTCACATTCTAAAGCCCAAGGCTCATGGCTCACGGCTCATAGCTACGATATCGCTTGCGGGGCAAAGGCGGCGCGGTCGAGGTCAACTTGCGATTTGACGCGCATGGGCAGGCCATAAAGCCGGATGAAGCCCGCCGCATCTTTGTGATCGAAGGCGTCGTCGCGCATGAAGGTCGCCAAATCTTCACGATAAAGCGAATATTTGGCTTGGCGACCAACCGGCGTGATATTGCCTTTATAAAGCTTGAGCTTGACGCTGCCGGTCACATCGCGCTGGGTAACGGCGACAAAGGCTTGCAACGCATCGCGTAGCGGCGTGAACCATTGCCCGTTATACACCAAGTCGGCATATTTCAGCGCAATTTGTTGCTTGTAATGGGCCGTATCACGGTCAAGGGTGATCTCTTCGAGCGCCATATGCGCCGCCCGCAAAATACTGCCGCCCGGCGTTTCGACCACGCTGTGGGTTTTTAGCCCGATTAAGCGGTTTTGCACCAAATCAACCCGCCCGATACCATGCTTGGCCCCCAATTGATTGAGGAAATTAATCAGATCGGCCCCGCCCATGCCTTTGCCGTTGAGCCGCTTGGGCACGCCATTAATAAAATCAATCTCGACAAATTCCGGCTTATCGAGCGCGTCTTCGGGCGAGATGGTGAAATGGAACATCTTGTCATCTGGCTCGCTGTCCAAATTTTCGAGGTCGCCGCCCTCGTGCATCACATGCCACAAGTTTTCGTCGCGGGTGTAAACGTTGGTCGGCGATTGCGCCACCGTCACGCCCTTGAGTTTGGCATATTTCAGCAAATCTTCGCGGCCCTTAAATTGCCATTCGCGCCAAGGCGCAATGACTTTGAGGCGCGGGTTGAGCGCAAAATAGCCTAACTCGAAACGCACTTGGTCATTGCCTTTGCCGGTGGCCCCATGCGCCACCGCATCCGCCCCCTCTTGCGCCGCAATTTCCACTTGATATTTGGCGATGAGTGGGCGGGCAATGGCTGCGCCGAGCAAATATTTATTCTCATAAATTGCGCCACTTTGCACCAACGGAAAAAGATATTCTTTGGCAAATTCGTCGCGCAGATCGAGCACAATTGACTTGCTGGCCCCGCTCTTGAGCGCCTTCTTTTGCACCTCGTCCAAATTGTCGCTTTGGCCGATGTCGGCAGTGAAGCAAATGACCTCGCAGCCATAATTTTCGCGCAGCCAAGGCACAATCACGCTGGTATCTAGCCCGCCGCTATAGGCCAGCACAACCTTATTCACCGATGCCTTCTCGCCGTTTTTGCGTTTTCGCGTATCGGTTTTGGTTTCGGCAGTTGCGGTGCTGGGTGCGGTAATGGCAAGATTGGCGCTATCTTTTGCTTTGCCGATCACGGGGATGGCTTGGGCGGTGATGATCGAGGTTTGCGAAATAGACGCCGATTGCTCGGTCAGGCTCATCGTTACTGCGATCTCGTCGCAATTCGCCAGCATCGGGCAGGCCACGCAGTCGCGCCACACCTTTTCGGGGAACTGCTCTTTGGGCGTGATGGTAAACCCGCATTTGACAAAAAACGACACGGCGCGGGTGAGCGCAAAGATCGTGCCGAATTTTCGGCGTTTGGCTTCCTCGACCAAAGGGGCAACCAGTTTTTGCCCAATACCGGCCCCGCGAATGGTTTCATCCACCGCCAACGAACGTAATTCAACCAAGGTCGTGTTCATTGGCAAGAGTGAGCCGCACCCCACCACCCGTTGCAAATTTTGGATTTTAGATTTTAGATTGTCGTTGACATTTTCGGCCCCTGACTCTTGTGAGCTGGCTTGTGTCTCTGGCGCTCTTTGATCTGTATTGTCCGGTCTTGGTTCTTGGCTCTTGCTTCTTGCTTCTTCTTCCATTATCGCAACAGAAAAGTTATGCAAAGCAGCACGGATACTGGCTTCGCTACGGGGCAATAGCCCCCCTTTCCGCGCATTGGCGGCCACCAATTCAACAATTGCGGGCACATCTTCAAGGATGGCGGGTCGTATTTGAATATTCACTGGTCGAGTTATAGAAAAAAGTTCAGGGGCGCGAAGACCCATCACGACAAATTTGTCGTGTTTGCGCCTTCTGCGCCCCTGAGGTAACTAAGCTTTAACGTAGCACTTAAGCTTTGGCTATTATATCGTTAATCAAATGCACCGCACGATTGATGCCATCCTCACCGCGAATCAATTCGCCCAACTGTGCCGCCTTTGCCTTTAGGCGTTGATCGGTCGCCATTTGGGTCATACCCCGTGCTAAATCTGTGTCGGATAAGCGTTGTTTGGGCACGGGCTTAACGCCAACCCCTAACTCATGGCTGCGGCGACCCCAATAGGGCTGCTCGGCGAAATGGGGAATGATAAATTGTGGCACGCCAGCCGCGAAGGCTGTGCCGGTCGTGCCCGCCCCGCCGT
>JAHBAL020000388.1 GCA_018500105.2 Anaerolineae bacterium | reverse complement strand
GTATTTCGCCATCGTGGGGTCAATCTCAACGGCCCAAGCGTGCGTGCCGCCAGCTAAGTTGCTAATGTTGGTGATGCCGAGTGAAGCCAGATATTCGCACGCCATTTGACTGCGCCCGCCGTGATGACAGACTAAAACGTAGTGCTTGTCCTTGTCCAACGTTTTCGCCCAGTCATAAATTTGACCGAGCGGCTTCAATTGCGCGGTGGGCAGATGCGCAAGGTTAAACTCCCAACGATCACGCACGTCAATTAATTCGGGGGGCTGGGTTTGGCTTTGAATCGTAGCGTATTCTTTTACTGTAAGCTGTTTAATTTTCAACATTCAACCTATCTTTCTGCTTTTGCAGCGCATCAAAAAATTTTGACCGCCGCAACTATACTAAACTCGGCATCGCTCGCATTTTAAATGAGTTAAAGCAAACGACAACTTGGGGGTAATTTTACCTTGTATGGCTACACAGAATGGGTAGGAATTTTCGGCATCATCGGGCTGATTGTTGCCTTGCGAAACTGCAACACATCGGGACATGTCACGATCATGCTCAATGCGTGCATCTTTGCCAGCGTTGCGGCGTTGGTCGTTGGGCGCATCGGCTTTGTGCTGCAACACCGCGACTATTTTAGCCAAAACCCCAGCGACATCATTTCGTTGACCCGTGCAACTGGTTATTCCGCATCTGTGGCCTTAGTCGCGGCGTGTTTTGTGGGCTGGTTTTATTTAAGACGCAAACCGCAGGTGCAATTCGTCTGGCTTGTTCGGGTCATGGCGTTCGTCGGCGTTGGTGCATCAATCGGCTGCATCAATCATGGCTGCGGCTACGGCCCCGAAGTCTGGCCAGATAGCCTCCCGTTGCTCTGGCACATCAGCGCCGATCTGCCCGATGCTTATGGTGTCACCAACCCACGCCTGCCTATCCAACTTATGTTTGCAATTTGGCTACTACTCGGCCTCATTCTCACCCGCCGTCACACCCGTGCGTTTTGGTTGTTGCTCTGGCTAATGGTAGGCCACTTGGCAGCGATAAGCCTTGGGCCATGAGCCATGAGCCGTAAGCCATGTAAGAAGCCGTGAGCCATGAGCCATGAGCCGTGTAGGAAGCCGTGAGCCATGAGCCGTGAGATTTCCCCTTACCAACACCAGCAGTTCATAGCTCATAGCTCAAAGCTCATAGCTCATAGCTCATGGCTCATAGCTCAAAGCTCAAAGCTCATGGCTCATAGCTCATGGCTCACGGCTCAAAGCTCATGGCAATCCCCCAAAAATTTAAGCGATAATCGCCCCCCACATGACCATACAACACGGCGAAATCGCCATGATGATTGACCTGCGCGAAAAAGTGCATGTCATCAATATCCAATCCGGTAAAAAATTTGAAACCCATCACGGGTTTATTCTTCATGATGCCATGATCGGGCGGCCTTGGGGCAGCGTCATCCACAGCTCAACTGGGCATCCATATTTATGCCTTCAACCCAGCACCAATGACCTCATTCGCCACATCAAGCGCAGTTCTCAGGTGATCTTCCCCAAAGACAGCGCTTATATCATGATGAAAATGAACATTAAGCCCGGCGTGCGCGTGCTGGAAAGCGGCTGCGGCAGTGGCGGCCTGACGATGGCGTTGGCGACGGCGGTCATGCCGTCGGGGCGCGTTTACAGCCAAGAAATCCGCGAAGACTTCATCGCCCTGACCCAGCGCAATATGGCGCGTTATGGCCTCGATCCTTATGTCACCTTCATTCATGGCGACGGAACCCAAGGCTTTAAGGTTGATGAGCCAGTAGACGCGGTTTTTCTCGACATGCCCGAACCTGAAACATGTGTGGGCGAAGCCCGTAAAGTGCTGAAAGACGGCGGCTGGTTTGGCTCGCTTGTGCCAACCACCAACCAAGTGCAAGCGTTGTTGCGCGAAATGGCGAAGCATCGCTACGGACGCATCGAGGTCGAAGAGGTCATCACCCGTAGCTATAAGCCTGTGCCCGACCGCCTGCGCCCGCGTGACCGCATGATCGGGCATACCGGTTACCTCATCTTCGCCCGCGCCATTTTCTATGAGCCAAACAACCCGCCGGCTGTGCTTGAGGCAGATATCGACGAGGACATTAGCGACGACGGCGGGGAATAAGGCTGACACAACACCCTTAGAAATCGGGTTTCTTCCAGAAACCCGATTTCTGGCAAACCCCATCTTGAGCATGCGGTTGGTATTTTCTCAATCTCGCGCCAAAGTAGAGAGCGCCCGAAATGCACGGTAGGCAGTCGGCATGTCGGGCGCAACATATTCAATGCGCGTCCCGCTCAGTCGTTCCGTGCCGGGCATCAAATGCGCACGGTCGGCGTGACGACTATACAAAAACTCGACCGCCAAACGAACCGGCGCACCCACCACAAATGGCGAAGGCGCATGACCTTGTTTCAGCTTTTGCACAGCCCTGTGCATCGCATCATGAATACGCCGCCGTGACTCGACCAACGGCAAGCATTCGGCAGAAAATTGCCCGGTGGCGGTCTTGACCACCGCCATTTCCAGCGCATCGCCAAAAAAGTCACGCGCTTCGCCACATGCCGATTGATCGCCCGTCGCGGCGATGATCGGCACACCATAATAACCCGCCAAAGCACCATTTAAGCCGATCTCGCCAATTTGACGATCATTCAAATACACGCGCTGAATACGATAATCTGACCACGTGTGATCGAGGTTGGCGTAAGCCGTGCCCGCCATAGCGTGATATCCCACCAGCACGACTGCGGCTGGCTGCTGATCAATGCCTTGCATCATCGCCCTTGGCGACGGTGAGCCAAAATTGAGGCGGGCGCGTGGGTCGAGCGATTCGATCAAAATATTGCTGCCATTCCAATGCCCGTCACTCACCACAAATTCGCTGGCCCCGCCCTCAGCAAGTCCGGCAATTGCGGCATTCACGTCATCGGTCATCAATTGCCGACCTCGGCTCAGGTATTCGGCGTGTCCGGGTGTCACTTGATCCCAATAGGTGATGCCCGAAATGCCCTCCATATCAACGGCGATCAAAATTTTAAGGTTTTGCTTTGACATAATTACATCGGTTCTCCATTTTCAGAATAGACCAATTGCCCCCGTTCAAGCCCAAGCAAGGCTACCCGCACACAACGGCTCAACACTTTGGGCAACAAACGCAATGCGTCGTCGGGCGGCAAAAATTGGTAGGCGCTGATTTCATCGTGCGGCAGTCGAATTTGGCCGATCTCGGCTTCGGTCAAACTGCCGCCAAACCAAATAAAGTGAATGAGATCGGCGGGCAAACGGTCGCCTCTAAAATGCCAATCTACGCACAACAAACGATCTGGCGCAATTTCGAGCGCTATTTCCTCACGAACCTCGCGGATACAGGCCGCACATGGGGCTTCGTCGGGGTCAACCATGCCGCCGGGAATGAGCCAATAATCACGATACGTTGGTTTGACCACCAGCATATGCCCCGCCGAATTGGTAAACAGTGCGCCCGAAGCAATGACTTTGCGCGGCAAGGTCGCGGCAAATTCGCCCAATGAAAGTAGACTTGACATTAAAAATACCTCTCTTCTTCGACATAGATGGGATGCCCGACTGCCAACGCCTTGAGTGAGGCCCGCACCCCAATGGCGAGCACACGCGGCAGTAACGGAATCGCGTCCTCTAAGGCCACAAAACGATATTCGCTTAATTCGTCAATGGGCAAACGGATTTGAGCAATTTGGGCTGGGCTAAATGTGCCGCCATCAAAAATAAAATTGATGCTATCGCCCGGCAAACGGGTTTTGATTTGCCACATGCTGCACAACAGCCGCAACGGTTTGACCGCCATGCCCAATTCTTCGCTTGCCTCACGCTGGGCGGCCACTGCCGGCGACTCGTCTTTTTCGACAATCCCGCCCGGCAACAGCCAATCTTCGCGGTAAGTGGGTTTAACGATCAGAATACGCGCCGCATCATCGAGGCACAGCAGCGAAGATGCAATCCTCTTTTTCGGCGTGCGGGCGGCGTAAACGTCATCGGGTAATAATTCTGCCAAGACTCGTATTATGCACAAATCTGCGATTACAATCTTGGAATGTTAGAAATTGCTTTTTTCGACCTCGACGATACCCTTTACCCGAAAAGTTCGGGTTATATGCAACAAATCGGGGTCAATATTAGCCGCTGGGTGACCGAAGTGTTGGGTTACCC
>JAHBAL020000193.1 GCA_018500105.2 Anaerolineae bacterium | reverse complement strand
GGGGGGAATGGGTGAATGGGCGAATGGGTAAATGAATGAATGAATGATTGATTGCATGCAAAATACAATCAATCATTCAGCCATTCAGTCATTCACTAATTCACTCAATCAGTCATTCTTTATAATTCACCCATGTCCACAATCACAGAAGGCACCCTACTTTGGCAGCCGTCGCAGGCAATGCGTGAGAATTCGCGGGTCGCGCATTTTATGCACTGGCTGGCCGTGCACAAAGATTTGCATTTCGCCGATTACAATGCGCTGTGGCGCTGGTCTAGCACCGAAATCGAGGCATTTTGGGAAGCGATTTGGCAATATTTTGAACTGATTTCGCCGCAACCCTACACCGCCGTGTTGGGCGATCGCCAGATGCCGGGGGCGTGTTGGTTTCCGGGGGCGCGAGTGAATTACACCCAACATATTTTTCGCAATATGCGCGATGATGCGCCAGCGCTGATTTTTCAATCGGAGACGCTGGATTTTAGGGAAGAGTCAAGAGCCAAGAACCAAGAACCAAGATTCGCCAATCAAGCGCCAAAAACCGATGTCGCAACCGAGAGCAATCCAAAATCTAAAAGCCAAAATCTAAAATTGCGCGAGTTGAGTTGGCAGGCGCTGTATGCGCAAACGGCGGCAATGGCGGCGGCGTTGCGAGCGATGGGCGTTGGGGTTGGCGACCGCGTGGTGGCGTATGCGCCAAACATCCCCGAAACCCTTGTGGCATTTTTGGCGGCGGCGAGTTTGGGCGCGGTGTGGTCCAGTTGCTCACCCGACATCGGGGCCGGGGCCGTGCTTGACCGCTTCAAACAAATTGAGCCGAAAGCCATTTTTGTCATTGATGGGTATGTGTATAACGACAAAGTGAATGATCGCCGCGAGGTGGTGCGCGAATTGGTGGCAAATTTGCCCACGCTGGCGCATGTCGTGCAAATACCGTATTTTGGGGCGGCACAGCCCGAAGATTGGGTTGTGCATACGGGGGGTCGCGCCGTGCAAAATTGGGTGTGGGGCGATATTTTGAACGCGCCCAACCCGCCAGCGTTGGACTATACGCATGTGCCATTTGATCATCCGCTGTGGGTGCTGTATTCGTCAGGCACGACCGGCTTGCCCAAACCCATTTGCCATTCACAAGGTGGCATCATCATCGAGCATCTCAAATCGCTCGGTCTGCATTCCAACCTCAAGCGCGACGACCGGCTATTTTGGTTCACCACCACCGGCTGGATGATGTGGAATTTGGTCATTGGCGGCTTGTTGCTCGGCGCAACGGTATTGCTCTACGACGGCAGCCCCGGCCTCAACAACATGGACGTGTTGTGGGATTTTGCCGAACGTAGCGGCATGACGGTGTTCGGAACCAGCGCCGCCTTCATCACCAGTTGCATGAAGGCCGGCATTAAGCCCAATCAAACCCACGATCTGAGCAAATTGCAATCGGTGGGCAGCACCGGCTCGCCGTTGCCCATCGAGGGTTTTAGCTGGGTATACGACAACATTGGCAAAGACGTGTGGCTGGTTTCGGTCAGCGGCGGCACCGATGTTTGCGCGGCGTTTGTCGGGGGCAACCCGATATGGCCGGTGTATGCGGGCGAGATTCAATGTCGTTATCTCGGCTGCGCGGTTGAGGCGTGGAACGACGCCGGGCAAGCGGTATATGACGATGTGGGCGAATTGGTCATCACCCAACCCATGCCCTCGATGCCGATTTATTTCTGGAATGATCCAGACATGAAGCGTTACCGTGACAGCTATTTCGAGATGTTCCCCGGTGTTTGGCGGCACGGCGATTGGCTAAAAGTCACCCCGCGTGCCGGCCTCATTATCTACGGGCGCTCCGATTCGACCATCAACCGGCAAGGCGTGCGCATCGGCACAAGCGAAATTTACCGTGCTGTCGAAGATGTGCCCGAAGTGTTGGACAGCTTAATTATTGACCTTGAGGTGCTGGGGCGGCAAAGCTATATGCCGCTGTTTGTGGTGCTGCGCGAGGGCGTGGTATTCAACGGCGAATTGGCGGCCAAAATCAAGGCCAAGATCAAAGCACAGCTTTCGGCTCGCCAAGTCCCCGACGATATTTTTGTTATTCCCGAAGTGCCTCGCACCTTGAATGGCAAGAAGATGGAAGTGCCGATCAAGAAAATTTTGCTCGGCCAGCCAGTCGAAAAGGCGGTTACGCTTGGCTCGATGAGCAACCCGCACTCATTGCAAGTGTTCGTTGATTTGGCGAAAACGATTAAGAAATGAAGGTGGATGACAAGCGAAATTCAGCCGGCGAATTTTGGCGTGAGCGGTCGTAATTTATTGCTTCCCTCATCATCATCCCTTACAATACTGTTACGAGGATAGCTTATGAACAGCATTTTGGCGGGAACGACCCGTGATCCGCATAATGTAAAAACCATCGTTTATCAACCAGAGCCAGTTCGCATTTTTAAATCGGATTTGCTCGAACGCTTTACACACATTCATCCAGCCACCATTCCCATTTTATGGCTGCCGGTGGCGGCTTACTTTTTGTGGCTGGGCCGGGCCGAAATTGCCGCGAATGGCGTGTGGTATGCCATCCCAGCATTTATTTTAGGCATTGCAATTATTTGGACCTTCATCGAATATGTCTTGCACCGCTTCTTGTTTCATTGGGAGCCAAAGCATGAGACATTATCGGCGATGATGTTTTTACTGCACGGGGTGCACCACTTGCAGCCCAATTGCAAAGAGCGTTTGGTGATGCCGCCATTTGTGGCTGCGCCTATTGTGGTGATGTTTTACGTCTTGTTTCAAACGGTCATTATTGATTTGCTTAATATTCCGCATTGGTTTGCGCCTGTCTTTTCTGGCTCGGTGACAGGCTATGTCATTTACGACATGACCCATTATGCCGTTCATCATTGGCCGATGAAGGGACGCTTGCTGAAGGCGCTGCGCCGACATCATATGCTGCATCATTTTCAAGACCCCCACACCCGCTTCGGCGTCACCTCGCCCATGTGGGATTACACC
This sequence comes from Anaerolineae bacterium, assembly GCA_018500105.2. Lineage (GTDB taxonomy): Bacteria > Chloroflexota > Anaerolineae > J036 > Brachytrichaceae > AQU-03. Next base: position 2,671 of record JAHBAL020000193.1, on the reverse strand, counting down.
TTTGGCACGCAGCCTGATGCATTTATGAAAGGCAACGAAGGGAAATAGAAAATTTAAAATAGAGAATAGAGAATTAAGAAAGCTAAGGCTAGTGATTTGCAGATAATTCTATTGATATGTTAACTCGACGCACATTATTACGAAGAACGTTGTCTGGTTCGACGCTATTATTGTCGAGCGGGTTGTTGCAGGCTTGCAGCGAATTGGCCCCAGAAACGGCGACAGCAACGGTTGCCCCCAAGCAACCTCCTGCTACAAGCACCAGCACACTCATCAACATCCCTACTGTCATCCACACCCCAGCGGCTGAGGTGTGGACAATGCCAGATGAGGCCGAGCCACATAAAAGCACGTGGATGGCATTTGGGCCGAGCAAAGATATTTGGGGCACAAAACTGTTGGCGGGGGTGCAAGACAATTTAGCCACCATTGCCAAATCAATTGCCAAATATGAACCTGTTAATATGCTGGTGCGTGAGGCAGATCTCGCCATTGCCAAACAAAAATGTGGGCCAGATATCAACTTGATCGTACAGCCGATAGATGATCTTTGGATGCGCGACACGGGGCCGGTATTTGTGCGAAATACCAAGGGCGGCAGGGCTGGCGTTGATTTCAATTTTAACGGCTGGGGCCAAAAACAAGACCATGCCCAAGATGCGAAAGTCGCCGCGTTTGTGGCCAGCAAGGCTGGCGTGCCCGTCCTCAAAACCCAATTGGTGCTCGAAGGCGGCGGGATTGAAGTGGACGGTCATGGCACAGCCATCATTACCGAAAGTTGCGTGCTGAATGCCAATCGCAATCCCAGTATCAGCAAAACCCAATGCGAAACCGAGCTTAAGCGTCTGCTTGGGCTGCGCAAAATTATTTGGCTGCCCGGCGTGAGCGGCAAAGATATTACTGACGGGCATACCGATTTTTATGCGCGGTTTGTTCAGCCCGGCGTCGTGATTGCTGGCTATGATCCCGATCCAAAGTCGTTTGATCATGAAGTGACCAAACGACACCTCGAAATCTTGCGCATTGCCACCGATGCCGACGGCAAAAAATTGGAAGTGATCACACTCGAAGGGCCGGGCACAATTCGACCCAAGTATGCCAACAATGAATTTGCGGCGGGGTATATCAACTTCTACGTGTTTAATGGGGGCGTGGTGTTGCCAGAGTTTGGCGATGCTAAGGCCGATGAGAAGGCCCACGCTGTGTTGCAAAAAGCATACCCGGGGCGAGCGGTAATTCAGCTTAATATTGATGCCATTGCCGCAGGTGGCGGCGGGATTCATTGCACGACGCAGCAAGAGCCGGCATAAGCCAAGTGCTACAATGTCGCCATGTCGAGTGCCAATTTGCACGACAGCTATTTTCGGGATTGGATTAGCCAAGCAGGCGTGCTGCCTGATTATTTGCGGCATTACCTACCGCCTCACATTGTCGCCCAAATCGAGCCAGATTCGGCCCAAATCATTCCCGGCAGTTTTATAGACGAGCAATTACGCCCCCAACTCACCGACCTGTTGTGCCGGGTCAACCTAAACGGCGGGGGCGAAACCTTCATTTATTGTCTGATTGAGCACAAAAGTTACCCAGATACTTGGGTGGCATTTCAGTTATTGCGCTATATGGTGCAAATTTGGCTCAACCAAGTCAAAGAAGGGCAACCTCAACTCACGCCAATTGTGCCGATGGTGCTGTATCATGGTGAACAAACGTGGCAAGTATCCACCCAATTTGCCGCATTGTTTGGTCGCTTAGGGACCCAGATCGGCTTTGTGCCACAATTTGAGTATTGGCTAACTGATTTGGCAACACTGAACGACGAGCAAATTCACGGCAAGATCATCACACGGGTGGGTTTATTGGGCATGAAATATAGCCGTGACCCGGCGTTAAACAGCAAATTAACTCGTATCGTTGCGCAATTGGGTGGCTTGGCGGATCGCAAACTTGCCCGCAACCAAATGCTGCGGCTGCTAAAATATGTATTGATGCTGGGCAGCGAGTTAAGCAAACAAGATGTGAGCAGCGCAATTTCGGTGATTGAAACCGATGCGCAAGAACAGGAGGCTATCATGAGCAGCTTTGCAAAGGAATTCATTGATCGCGGAATCTTGATTGGCGAGCAACGCGGTTTGCAAATTGGCGAGCAACGTGGCGAGCAACGAGCTATCTTGTCAACCATTGCACGTCTGATTGAGCGAAAACTAGGCCCATTACAGGCCGCCGAACGCGAGCGTATTGCGGAATTGAGTGAAGCTCAACAATTATCGCTCGCCGATGCGCTGGTGGATGGTGTAATGAACACTTATGCCGATCTCATTGACCGACTGAACGTGCTAAACGCGCAACCCCCCTTCGGTTTATCGGCGCAATCCCCAAACTGACCGCAAAATGTGCTAAGGATGTCTCATCAAGACATCCTTAGCAAACCCTGCCTACCCTGCAAGCATGATTGCGTATTCCAGCGAATCAGTCAGCGCCATCCACGACGCATCTACGATATTGGTAGACGAGCCAACGGTTGTCCAAGAGCGGTCGCCATTCGACGAGTCAATGGTAACGCGGGTTGTGGCGGCGGTGGCCTTGTCACCGTCTAAAATGCGCACCTTGTAATCGGTCAAATGCACATGGTTGATCTTGGGGTAATGCGGTGCAAGCGCCTTGCGCAAGGCGC
>JAHBAL020000126.1 GCA_018500105.2 Anaerolineae bacterium | reverse complement strand
GTGCTTGGGTTGGCTGGAGGCCGTGCCGTAACCGTCGCGGTCGGTGGCGGGGGCAGTGTGGGTGGCGCAAGCGTTTGCGGGCTGTTTTGACAGGCCATCAGGCTGGTGATAAGCAGGCTAAAGGCTGCAAGGGCGCTGGTTTTTTTACGCTGAGTCATCGCTTTGTCAAACATTTATCAAGCCGAATACGACATTATCGGTTAAGATTGCATCACTATGTTAAAAATCAAAAATCTTTCACTCGCGGTGGTCTTGTTTTTAGCAAGCCTGATGGGCTTTGCCAGCCCAACCGAAGCGGCTGTTGATGCGGCAGAGGCTGCACCCATTGCTGCCATGCGCCAAAAATTAGCTTTTATGCTTGGTCAACGCGCAACGACGATTCGCCTTATTTCATCGGTCGCTACTACTTTTAACGATTCGTGTTTTGGGCTTGGCCTTGCCAATGAGTTGTGCGCCCAAGCTATCACACCGGGCCACAAAATTACCTTCATGCACGGCGGGCGGCGTTATGTTTTTCACACCAATAGCGATGGCTCGGCTTCGCGCATGCCGCGCCAGTTTGGTGTGTTTGTTTCATACAATCGCATTGTCATCAACGCTCGTGTCATTGCCGCGAAGCAATTTGGCGTTAATCGCAACACAGTGCCGCTGATAGATTCCCAGCCAGTGTCTATTACGCCGCCCTGTTTGCCAAATAACGCCTGTCCGGCGATTGCCCTCATTGGCTACGCCCTGACGTTTGTGGCAAAAGGCCAAGCCGTGACAATTAATATGGGCACGGATGGCAACGTAATATCGGACCGAAACCCCGTGAATGTTTCGGCGGCTGAGGCGGGGCAAACGGTGACCATTCGGGCCAATGATCAACTTGTGCTGACGCTAGAGGGCAACCCCACCACCGGCTATGTGTGGGCGGTTGCGCCCGATAGCACAAAGTTGCTCAAGCAAATAGGGCAATATGAGTATGTGGCGGCAAATTCAGGGATGGTTGGGTCTGGCGGGCAGTTCGTCTTCAGGTTTGGCGTGACCGGCACTGGCACAGGCAAACTCAAGCTGATCTATCATCGTCCTTTCGAGACGGGCGTCGCCCCGATTAAAACATTCGAGGTCAATATTAACGCCATTGCTGCCAATTAAATTTTGGCACAATACAATCATGAGGCCTTGCGAACTGATGTTAGGCCATTCGGAAAAAATAATTCTCCGATTCTTTACCAATTCCGCGTCTCCGCGATCACAGAATTTGGATCGCGGAGACGCGGAATTGGCGGAAAATCGAAGAGTGTTTTACAAGACGATTCCGGTATTTATTTTTGCTAAACAGCCTTACGCAAGGCTCAGACTTTTTACCACAAAGTGCATAAAGAACTCAAAGATTTGCATCATAAAACATTTATGTGAATATGTGTATAATTGAGATAATGAATAACGAGACTTTATCCCTTGCAACGCGGCAACGCACAGCACCCATCACCCGCGCCGAAGTGTTGCATCCGTTGACCGCATTAGCCGACGATGGTCGCTTGCGCATTCTTGAATTATTGGCAGCCGAAGGTGAGCTACGTGGTCAAGACCTAATGCTCAAACTCGATCTTAGCCAGCCCAATTTGTCGCGCCAGATCAAGCCCTTGGTGGCGGCGCGGCTGGTGCAAGAGCGCCGCGCAGGCGACACCAACAAGCTGTATAAGCTCAACCTCGCGGCGATCGAAGACCTGTGCGCCAAATTGCCGCAATTGCTCAGCCCCGACAATGCCCAAGCCAATGTGATGGTGGCGCAAACTCAGGCCCTGCGTCAAGCGGCGTTGCAAGGCGTTGCGCCCGAAGTGCAGCCATTTTTAGATGATCACGGGCGGGTGTTGCATTTCTCGACCAAACTCAAGGAGCAGCAGTGGGTGCTGGCTTATCTCATCAACAAGATCGCCATTGACCGAACGTATAATGAGCGCGAAATGACGCAATTGTTGGATGATTGGGTTAGCCCCGAGGCCCGCAGCCGCCGTTTGTATGGTGTGGATGCGGTCACCCTGCGACGGGCTTTGGTCGAAGAAAGCAGCCTGCGCCGCACCAGCGATGGTGCAAAATATTGGCGCGAGGCGTGACCTAGCGCTAATTCCTATTTTGCGCGAGAATGATCGGCAAGCCGAAAAAATTCTTATGTGCGGCTTAACATTCCGAGTATCATAGATACTTGTGGGCAAATTATATTTCAAGCCTACATATTTTGACGGCGCCGCACCGTCACGACAAATTAATTTTAAACTGTAACTGTCTTAGTCCATATGTGCATAAGGCAGATTTTATTAGAAAAAAACGAATAAACAGAACATATCCTCTCGAGAATGAGGGAGATATGCCTTTTTGCTATGTCACGGTTGCTGCGATGCGGCGATTGACAGCATCAGGGCGGCTCCCTTTTTTTGGCGTGGACAACAATATTATATGTCTCTTCCCCTAAAATGGCTCCCGATGGGCGGGCTGGGTGAGGTTGGCAAAAATATGATGATGTTTGAGTATGACCAAAACATCATTATCATTGATGCTGGCCTCATGTTTCCGGCGTCCGACATGCACGGGATTGATTACGTTATCCCTGATTATCAATACGCTAAAGATCGCGCGAATCAGGTCAAAGCGATTATCATCACGCATGGTCACGAAGACCATATCGGCGCAATCGAACACGTTGTCACCGATTTTCCCAATGTGCCGGTGTATGCCACGCCGCTCACGTGTGGTTTGATCGAAGTGAAATTGCGCTCGGCAAAACTGCTCGACAAAGTGACGCTTAATTCTGTGCCAACCAACGGCAGCTTCGAAGCCGGCCCGTTCAAGGTCGAATTTTTCCGCATGTGTCACAGCATTCCAGACAATGTTGGGGTGGGAATCACCACACCGGCTGGGTTGGTAGTGCATAGCGGTGACTTTAAGCTGGACCAAACACCGGTAGATGGCAAACCGTCCGATTTCGCCAAAATCGCTGAACTGGGCAATCGCGGCGTGCTTGCTTTGTTTTCCGACAGCACCAACGCCGAAACGCCCGGCTTTACGCCCAGCGAACGCGAGATTGAACACGCGCTCGAATTGGTCTTTCGAGATGCACCGGGGCGCATTATTGTGGCGACGTTTGCCTCGCTGCTCTCGCGGGTGCAGCAGGTGGTCAATATTTGCGACATTTATGGGCGCAAACTGGCGTTGGCTGGCACCAGCATGATTGACAACGTGAAGATGGCCCAGAAAATGGGCTATCTTAAGATTCCCGATGGCATGTTGGTCAGGCTTGAGGACGCAGCCAAGATGAAGCCGAGTGATGTGGCGATTATGGCGACTGGCTCGCAAGGCGAACCCAGCTCGGTGTTAACGCGCATGGCGCGGGGGCGGCATCAGACGCTGAATGTTGAGGTGGGCGACACCATCGTCATGTCGGCCAATGTCATCCCCGGCAACGAAGAAAGCATTTTTCGCACGGTCAATCGCCTGTTTCAAGCGGGCGCAAATGTCATTTACCCCGCGATTGCGCGGGTGCACGTGTCGGGTCACGCTTGCCAAGAAGAGCAAAAATTGCTCATCAACCTCATTCGGCCCAAGTATTTTGTGCCCGTGCATGGCGAATTGCGAATGCTCAAGGCCCATTCACGGCTGGCGCGTGATTTGAATGTGCCCAGCAGTAACATTTTTGTGGTTGAAAATGGCACGCCGATTGAATTTACCGATGACGGCGCACGTCAGCACGAGCGTTTGAAAGGCGGCTGGGTGTTTGTAGATGGTCGGCGGGTAGGGGATATTGGCCCAGTCGTCATCCGTGACCGCGAAATGCTATCACGCGAAGGGTTTATTTTGCAAGTGATTCGGCGTAATGCAGATGGTGGGCTGTCGGAAGATCCCGAAATCATCACACGTGGCTGGGTGCATATGAAAGATTCGCAAGAATTTATCTTGCAGTTGGCTGAATCGGTCGGCAAGACCTTGGCCGATATCAGCGCTGCTGTTGGCGACGACGTGGTGAAAAATCGCGCCACCGAAGCGCTCAGCCGTTTGGTTAGCCAAGAAACCAAGCGCAAACCGCTTATCATTACGGTTATAGCCTAGTTAATTATGAATTATGAATTATGAATTGGATTTTATGGGATTGGGACTGCCTTGCCCATCAAACTAATTCGTAATTCGTAATTCGTAATTCGTAATTAAGTTAAGGAGCTTTCGCGCAGAACCAGATCAACGGGTAAAAGCGTGTCGGCGGGGGCGGGTTTGCTGGCGTCGCCGGCGGTTTCGATCAACGCCGATAATTGGCGAACAGCGGCGCGGCCCAATTCGGCAAATGGCAGGCTGATGGTGCTGAGGGCAGGCACGGCGTAGGCCGAGGCTGGAATATTATCGTATCCAAGCACGGCTACCTCGTGGGGCACTTGCCGATTCATGCCGCGCAATACTTTGAGTGCGCCGATGGCGTTGTTGTCATTACAGGCCAGCACCGCGTCGAGGTCAGGGTGATGATTGAGCAAGGTGCGCATGGCTTTTTCGCCTGCTTGCACCGACCAATCACTCTGGGCAAGATAGCTATCATCACACGGCAACCCCGCATCGCTGAGCGTTTTGCGCCAAAGCACCGTGCGTTGTTGCGAATCCCATGTGTTGGGGCCAGCAATATGGGCGATTCGCTTTCGGCCTTGGCTGATGAGATGTTGCACGGCCTTGGCTGTGCCATCCATAATGTTGTAATTGACAACTGATAGCCCGCTGGTTGGCTGCATCAGCACAAATACAGTTGGGGGCAAACGGTTGCCATATTGGGCCAAATTCACCTGATCTACATTCCACAGTTCTGGCACGGCCCAAATAATACCCGACACACGGTGCGAAATAAACTGCGTCAACATTTGGCTATAGTTCATGCTGGCTGTGTTATGCACCACTGTCAGCAAAATTGAGTAGCCATTCGCCACCGCTTGCTCATCAATGCCCATTAATACCTGTGATGTGCCGTAGTCGTCGAGATGATTGGTGACGACGCCAAAGATGCGTGAATGCCCATTGACCAACCCTTGCGCCAAGGTGTCGGGGTGATAGCCGAGTGTGGCGATGCTATCAATAATGCGTTGCTGGGTTTTGGCTGAGACAGGCCGTTTGCCCGAAAGCGCATTTGACACGGTTCCGGGTGACACTTTGGCGTGTCGAGCCACATCTTTGATATTAGCGATTGACATTTGACTGATTGATTGCGAAACTCGCACCTATAGTATAGCTTGATGGCGAGGTTAATTTCTCTTCACAACCCCACCCCTGACATCAAGCCGATGACGAATTAATTTGCCATTTGACTCGAAAAAACCATTGATTTAGGTCTTGACGAAATTGCCATTAAGTATATAATTAAATCGTTTTAATTAAAACGTTTTAAGCTACCCATTTAAGGTTCACAACGCAAACACTCAAGCCCGTATTTTGAGGATGATTTAACGCTGTCAAGCATGGCTTGGTTGCAAGTAACCATAAGCGTATAAGGTTAAAACGACTTTAATTAATTGTTTCAAAAACTGAGAGAGAGATAGCAAGAGATAAACACTATGAGCACAAATAAACTCACCCGCAGAAATCTTTTGAAGATTGGCGCAATTGGCGCTGGCGCAGTCGCTTTGGCTGCTTGTGCCGCCC
>JAHBAL020000108.1 GCA_018500105.2 Anaerolineae bacterium | reverse complement strand
AGATGTGTATAAGAGACAGTAATGGCACATCGCGTTGCAATTCACAGCCAGCCGCCTGACAACGCGCAATGAGTGCATTGAGGTCATCGGTCAACATGGCGGGATGCGCTTTTCGGGCGGGGTGAAAATTTGGCTCAACACCCAAATGCAACTTAATATTGCCTTGCTCAAACCAACACCCACCACGATTCGCCAGCGACGCAGGCCTTGCGACCTCGACAAACCCCAACACGTTCATATAAAATGCGCGAGCGCGATCTTCTTGCTGCGGCTGCATGGCGATTTGGAAATGATCGAGGGCGTAAAGCATGGTTTTCTAATGGCTTTATCACAAACTGGTCATACCGGTATGACCAGTTTTATTATACTCCACGCTGTGAGCTGTGAGCCGTGAGTTTTGGGCAGCGATGCGTCCCTCTGTGCGTTGCGCTTTCAGAGTAGGTGATTACCTTTACTCTTTACTCTTTGCTCTCGATTCTTGATTCTTGATTCTTGATTCTTGGTTCTTGATTCTTGGTTCTTGATTCTTGGTTCTTGGTTCTTGCCTCTTACATCTTGGCGTATAATTAAACTGGTCATACCGGTATGACCAGTTTGATGATTTTTGGAGGATAAATGAACTTTATTCTGAATGGAACCTTAACTGCATATGAAGGTGACCCAGAACAACCACTACTAACCTATTTACGTGAAACCGCAGGCATTGTATCAGCCAAAGATGGCTGCTCGCCACAAGCCGCCTGTGGCTGCTGCACCGTGCAAATTAACGGCAAAGGCACACTGGCGTGCATCACGCCCATGAAAAAGCTCGAAGGCGCAGCCATCATCACTACCGAAGGGCTGGGCGAATTTCGCCAGCAAGTCTTCGCCAACTCGTTTGTCAATTGCGGCGGCGTGCAATGCGGCTTCTGCATCCCCGGCATGGTCATGCAAGCCAATGCCTTGATTGACAAGAACAACACCCCCAGCCGAGATGAAATCGCCACTGCCTTGCAGCCCAATTTGTGCCGTTGCACCGGCTATGTCAAGATCGTAGACGCAATTCAAACCGCCGCGAAAGCCATTCGCACCGAAGAAGAAGTGCCGCTCAAGGATAGCGACGGGCATGTTGGCGCAGATCATCCGAAATATGACTCGCAAAACTTGGTGCTAGGGTTCCGCCCATTTGTAGATGATATTAAGCTGCCGGGCATGCACTTCGGTGCATTGCGCTTTAGCGATCACCCCCGCGCCAAAGTGCTGAGTATTGACACCAGCGCCGCCGCGCAAATGCAGGGTGTCACCCGCGTTTTCACTGCCGCTGATATTCCCGGCGACCGCGTGATCGGCCTCATTTATCAAGATTGGCCGATGATGATCGGGATAGGCGAGGTGACTAACTACGTCGGCGATGTGTTAGCCCTCGTCGTGGCTGAAAATGAGACCATCGCCCGCAAAGCGACCGAGCTGGTCAAGGTCGAGTATGAAGTGCTAGAACCCATGCTCGACATGCACAAAGCCATTTTGCCCGACGCACCTATCGTCAATAAATATCATCCGGCCAATAATATTTTGACGCGCAGCGCCGTCAAGCGCGGCGATGTGGACAAGGCGCGGGCTGAATCGGCACACGTGGTGCGCGGGCAATATCAAACCCAATGGATTGAACATGGCTTCATGGAGCCAGAGTCCGCCATCGCCTATCCGGGCGGCGAAATGGTTCCCTCGCTGGCATTTGCTCAAGCCGAAACGAACAACAACCAAGCCAAAGTGACGATTTTGTCGCAGGGGCAAGGTGTATTTGAAGACCGCAAGCAAATCGCCAAGGCCCTCGGCCTATCCCTCGAAGAAGTGCGCGTCGTGCTTATCCCTAACGGCGGCGGGTTTGGCGGCAAAGAAGACTTGACCGTGCAAGGCCACGCGGCCTTGGCGGCCCATCTGCTCGGCATTCCGGTCAAGGTCAAGCTCACCCGCGACGAATCTATCATGATGCACCCCAAGCGCCATCCGGTGTGGATGGATTATGAAATTGGGTGCGACAACACAGGTCTATTTACCTTTGTCAAGGTGCGTTTCGTCGGCGATTCGGGCGCGTATGCCTCGGTCGGAGCCAAGGTGCTAGAGCGCTGCGTCGGCCACGCCACCAGTGCCTATCATGTGCCGGTGGTTGAATCGGAGGCGATTGCGGCCTATACCAACAATGTGCCGTGCGGCGCAATGCGCGGCTTCGGGGTGAATCAGGCCACTTATGGCTTTGAGAGTTTGGTTGACGAGCTATGCAAGCTGGGCAACTTTGACCGCTGGCAAATTCGCTACGACAACGCCATGACCATTGGCAGCTTGACCGCCACTGGGCAAGTGCTGACCGGCGGCGTTGGCACGCGCGAAACCTTGTTGGCCGTAAAAGACGAATTTTACAAACACAAATTTGTCGGCATCGCGTGCGGTCTCAAAAACACCGGCGCGGGCAACGGTTTGTATGAAAACTCGAAGGTGCGCATCTTCATCGCCGCGCCCGACCGCGTGGTGGCCGATCACGGCTGGACCGAAATGGGCCAAGGTGTGCATTCGGTCGTGCTACAGACCATCTGCACCGAGACCAATATTCCCCCGCGCTTTATTCAGGTGCGGGTTGACACCAAGTATGAACAATCGGCAGGCATGACCACCGCCTCACGCGCGACGGCGTTGGTGGGCAATGGAACCATCGCCGCTTGCCGCCAATTGAAGGAAGACCTCAAAACGCACAGCTTGGCCGACTTGGTTGGGCGCGAATATTTTGGCGAATGGGGTGTGGATTGGACGACCAAACCCGGTCATGAGAATGGCAAAGAACCGAAGACGCACTTCTCGTATAGCTACGCCACCCAATTGGTTATTTTGGATGATGACGGTCAGTTGAAGAAGGTAGTGGCGGCCCACGACGCGGGCAAGATCTACAACCCCACCCTATTTGAAGGCCAGCTTGAAGGCAGCATTCATATGGGGCTGGGCTATGCCATCAGCGAAGAATTGGTGATGGAGAATGGTCGCGCCAAGAGCACGATGCTACGCAAATGCGGTATTTTGCGCGCCAAAGAAATGCCCGAAGTCGAGGTCATCGGCGTAGAATGCGCCGACCCCTACGGCCCGTATGGTGCGAAAGGCGTGGGCGAAATTGGGCTTGTGCCAACGGCAGGCGCGGTCGGCAATGCACTGGCGCAATTTGACGGCGTTCGACGCACAACTTTGCCGATGAAGCTGCCGAAAAAAGTCAAGGCTCCGCCACCAAAGAAAGCTTAGTTGTTTAAAAACACCGATTTAACAAACCTACCAAACACACGCAGGAATGAGTCATTAAATCGGTGTTTTTTATTTCTAAAATCGTTGGTCAAGCGTAGGGCAGTACGTCACCTAGTTTCAAGGAAATTTGCTATGATATAACCTACACGAATGCAGGCAATCAGTGATCGTTAAGTGCTTGCATTTGTGACAAAATTAGCAATACTGAATGCATCAAGTCATTCCAACTCAATTCACACAAGTGATTCATTGGTGCCTCGACTTGCTGTATCCGCCGCGATGTGGCGGGTGTGGGCAAGTGGGTGTCGGGTTGTTTTGCGCAAAATGCAAAGCCCAAAGTATCTCGTTGCGTTTGAGTGAAGACCCAAAGTGCATCTCTGAACATTTGCTAGACATCGAAGGAGGTGAGCCGCTGCCGGTTTTTTCTGCGGCCCTTTTTGCTGGCCCCATGCGCGAAGCCGTGCATAATTTCAAATATAACGGAACCCCTCAATTGGCAAATAGCCTTGGGTCGTTTTTTGGCCCACTCAGCCACAGCCTCAATTTGTTTGACGATCCGCATAAGGCCATTGTGCCTGTGCCGCTGTATGCAACACGCTTGCGGCAGCGAGGCTACAATCAAAGTGAACTCTTGGCACGCCAATTAAGCCAACACGTTGGCATCCCAGTTAAAGCACATTGGATGGCGCGACATCGCGCCACTGAGCAACAAGCGCGGCTAAATTCAACGCAGCGTGGCGATAACGTGCGCGGTGCATTTGCCGCCCTACCCGATGTGCGCAACCACCATATTTTTTTAGTTGATGATGTATTTACCACTGGCTCAACCCTCGCCGAGTGTGCGCGAGTGTTGCGTCAAGCTGGCGCGGCACGTGTCACAGCCATTACCCTGACTCGTGCGATGCGATCCGATGATTTCGCACAACCCTCGTGAGAGGTGCAGATTTAGTTAATAGCAAACCAACCCACAAAACACAAGCAAATAAGGAGCAAAAAACATGTCAATCAATCTAACTATCCAAGGACGCGGTGTTAATATCAATCAACGATTCGAGCAATATGTGCGCAACAAAATTGATCGTCTCGACCGTTATTTACCCGGGATTGAAGATGCGCGGTTGCACGTTCGTCGTGAAAGCGCCCGCCCAGAATCACCAAAATCGGTTGAATTAACTGTCCGCCGTCGCCGCACCTTATTGCGTGTTGAAGAGCAAGATGCCGATATGTTTGTCGCATTTGATGGCGTTTTAGACAAAATGTATCAGCGCGTGGCTCGCTACAAGGGCCGCGTGATGGATCGCAAACATAATGGCGAGGTCTATCCCGAGGATATAGAGTTTGAAGTGGCGGAGCCAGTGCCTGTGCAAGCTCCAGCCGCGATTGAAAAGCCGCAATTGGTGCGAGTGAAGACATTTGAGGTGTCACGCATGAGCAATGAGGAGGCCGTGGAGCAAATGGAATTGCTCAGCCACGATTTCTTTGTCTTCAGAGACGAGGATTATGGCAAATTGCAAGTTGCCTATCGCCGCAAGAGTGGCGGCTATGGTATTTTGAGGCCAGAAAATTAGTAAAAAGGCCCGCCGCGAGATGCGGCGGGCCTTTTTGCTCATCATCAAGTTTGTTTAAATCGCCTATAGTTTGATATACAGGAAATAAAACACGATCAACCAAATCGAGGCGATGAAATACCAATACACCGCACAGGCTTGCACTAAAGCTCGGCGCGAGCTATTTAATTGACCAAGCAAAGCACGCACCAGCACCACAGCCATAATCACCACGCCAGCAAACACACGCAGCACGTGAAAAACGAGCACCATCACGAACGATGAACCAAAGGCATTGGTGGTGGGGTTAAAACCAAGCGAGGCAAACTCTAATATCATGACGGTCATGAAGAGCAAGCCCGTCGCTGCCGCGATTGCAGTGCCATTAATTAAGGCGCGTTGGTTATCTCTCGCCACGCCGCGCTCGGCGATAATCATAGCGATTGTGCTGATCGCCATAATGACGGTATTGACGACAGGCAGCGCAATATTTGGCCGCGCAATCCCCAGCGGCGGCCATGCGGGGCTGGTTTCGCGCAAATAAAACCAAACCAAAAACACCCCCATAAAAAACATAGACTCGGACACAATAAATACAATTGCGCCAAATAGCCCAAGATTTTTACGTCTGGGATCATGGATAGGCTGCAATTTTTGCCGCCCATCCATCGGGTAAAGTGCTTTATTTGGGGTCATTTAGTTAATGTGCCGCCGGGGCACTTGCGTTCTTAATTTCATCGGCAATCCACATCCCTAGCCCAAGCACGGTGATGATTACGCCGATGATGAGGCCAGCCAAACCGGCAGCGCTCTCGCGCCAAATAATGGAAAAAGCCAACACTGTCATGCCAAAAGCCAAAATGATTGGCGCCCAACTGGGCGAAGGCATGTGAATGTGTTCTTCTTCGTGATGTGTGTCTTGTGAATATGACATGATTTCTCCTGTTAAATTATTTAGGTATATAGATCGCTAACCAAGCGACCGCCATCGTTATCCCAATCGCCAGAATTGCGAGGGAAACAATGAGTGCCTTGCGCGTATTGCGCTGTCGTTCAAGATTTGACATGATTTACAAAAGCATCCGATCAGCCGCCATGCCAACAAACAGCAAGGCAAGATAAAGCAACGAATATTTATACAAGTCAAATGCCCGTTTTTGGCTACAATTTTTATGCAATTGCCACGCCCGCAGCAAAAATACCGCCCCAACTGCACACGCCACCAGCAAATAGATCCACCCCATTTGGCCCAACGCCACTAAAATGAGGGTAATGGCAATCAACACCCACGAGTAGATCCAAATCTGGCGCGTTGTTTCGGCTTCTGTCGCAACCACAGGTAACATGGGCACACCAGCGCTGCCGTAGTCATTTCGCATTCGCATCATCAACGCTAACGCCCAAAAGTGGGGCGGCGTCCACATAAAAATGATGATGAACAAAATTGCGGCGGTGAGATCGAGCGAACCACTGGCGGCGGCCCAGCCGACCAAGGGTGGAATTGCGCCTGCGCCCCCCCCAATGACGATATTTTGCGACGTCCGGCGTTTGAGCCAAGCCGTGTAAATGACCGTATAGTAAATGAACCCTGCAAAGGCCAACCATGCCGACAACCAATTCACCCCAAACGCCAAAACAGCAAAAGACAAAGCCATGAGCAAAAAGCCGAATAAGTAAGCAGTTTGCTTGCTTACGCGGCCACTTGGCACAGGGCGCTTGGCGGTGCGGCCCATGATGCTGTCAATATCGCTGTCGTAAGCCATATTAACCGCATTTGCACCGCCAGCCATTAAGTAGCCCCCGATCATTGTCAACAAGATCGTTTGCAAAGCAGGCATACCCGCTGGCGTGATGAACATGGCAGCAAACGTCGTGAGCAGCAACAGCGAAATGACACGCGGCTTGGTCAAAGCGATGGCATCACGACCCAGTTGTTCTAAACGCATACGCAAGGGAGGGGTTGGTTGTGATACCGTCATGTTTTTTCTTTATTTATTATTAGATTAGATGCGCTAACTCGTGCGCAAACGTGCGAGTTTCGCCGATTTCAACACTGTGCCACATTAATTTTGCGGCAGTGGTGAACAATATTGAAATCGGCGGAACCAAATGCGATGGCTAATGATGCTTGCCAGAATCAGCCAACTCTGGGTGGCGAAGGTCCCACAAAGGGCGCTCGCTGTGCACAGTAGGAATGGTCTTGAAGTTGTACTCAGGCGGCGGCGATGGCGTCATCCATTCGAGCGAATTGCCTTCCCATGGATCGTCGCCAGCCACTTCACCCTTGCGAGCAACAATATAGATCACAAAGTTGATGATAAAAATCAACACTGCA
The DNA here is from genome assembly GCA_018500105.2 of Anaerolineae bacterium. Taxonomy (GTDB): domain Bacteria; phylum Chloroflexota; class Anaerolineae; order J036; family Brachytrichaceae; genus AQU-03. Next base: position 9,084 of record JAHBAL020000108.1, on the reverse strand, counting down.
AATGCGATTGTAAACGCGCCAATGCTCGACAGCAAGTTATACAAATCCCATCCACGATCTGGAATGTAGGTCGCAGTGCGGCGTGGCATCCCGAGCAAACCAAGAATATATTGGGGGAAGAATGTCAGGTTGAACCCAATCATCATTAACCAAAATTGGATCGTGCCTAGCTTCTCGTTCAACATACGACCATAGACCTTTGGAAGCCAATAAAAAAGACCGCCGAAGATGCCAAACACGCTACCACCAAACAAGACATAATGGAAATGCGAAACAACAAAATAGCTGTTGTGCAATTGTTGGTCTATTGGGATCATGCCCAAGAATACGCCGGTAATACCACCAATCGTAAAGGTCGAGATAAACCCAATTGACATGAGCAGCGGTGTTTTCATATTCAGTGACCCACCCCACAAGGTAAAAATCCAGTTAAAGATTTTGACGCCAGTAGGAACCGCGATCAACATGGTGGTGAACATGAAGAAGCGTTGAACGACAGGGTTAACCCCGCTCACAAACATGTGGTGCGCCCAAGTGGTAAAACCCAAAAGCGCGATCAAGGCGGTTGAGATCATCAATGCCTTCAAACCAAAGATAGGCTTGCGGGCAAACACAGGCAAAATCTCTGAAATAACGCCCATTGCTGGCAACACCATGATATATACGGCAGGGTGTGAGTAGAACCAGAACACGTGCTGCCACATGCGCGGGTCAGCAGTAGTAAAGAATTGTGTGCTGAAGTTGCGGTCGGTGGTTAACATGATGAGACCAGCAGTCAAAACCGGAGTTGCCAACAGCACCATGACGGCAGTCGTAAGAAGTGCCCAAGTAAACATGGGCAAGCGCCACACGCTCATCCCGGGCGCACGCAAACTATAGGCGGTCACTAAAATATTGACTGCACCGAGTGTGCCTGAAATACCGTTCAGCGCAATGCCGATCAACCACACATCAACACCAGCTTGGGGGGAGAAGGCACGTGTTGAATAAGGCACATACGCATTCCACGAAGCATTTGAACCCAAACCGAGATCGCCCCAACCGGTAGCGTTGGCAATGATGCTGAGAATGAAACCACCCTCCATCATGAGACCAGCAAATACATAAAGCCACAGGCTAAATGCATTCATTTTCGGGAAGGCCATATCGCGGGCGCCAACTTGAATTGGCATGAAATAGTTCCCGAAACCACCCACCAAAAATGGAATAGTAAACAAGAAGATCATGCCCGTGCCGTGCATGGTAAAGGCTTGGTTATAGAACTCTTGGTTGATGATCTTCATCCCCGGGGCAGCAAGTTGGGTGCGAATCGCCAACGCCAACAAACCAGAGAAGATGAAGAAGAAGAACGATAATCCCATATAGACGATACCGATCTTCTTATGGTCAACCGTCGTCAACCAATCCACGAGTGCGCTTTTGCGCTTTTCAACGGGAATACTAATGCTTGCCATAATTTTTTAGTGGTTTTAAATTGAACAGATAGTATAAGTCTTATTTTAGTGAATTGATATAGGCTGACAAATCTGCAATTTCTTGTGCTTGCAAGCCTGTATTTTTGTCGCCCTTTGCAATGGCGTCGGCATACTTGTAGCCACCATCAACATAAATTTGAGCGCCGCGTTGGGCATCCCCGTTCTCGGTAGCCACGCCACCTTGTTCGGCTTTCTTCAGCTTTACCCAAGTATCATATTCAACTTGCGATACCACTTTCACCCGTGAAAGCATTTGGGCATGTTGCAAACCACAATACGCATTGCATTGACCAATATAGTATCCCTTGGGCGGGCGATCAATCCAGACATACGACATTTCGCCGGGGTTGACATACAGGTTGCCGCCGAAGGATGGAACCCACCAAGCGTGCAACACATCACGGCTTTGCAAGTCTAACCGAACCGTCTTGCCTTCAGGAATAATCAGTTCGCCGTTATCTTGGCTGCTATGGCGCACCCCTTCTTTAATATACTTATATTGCCAGAACCATTGGCGACCATCCACTTCGATCACGACATCTGTCCGTTTGGCCTCTTCAATACGTCGGCGGGCGTTTTCATCGCCAACCTTATGCACGTTGTTGATCGGGCTAGCGGTTGTGCCAGTCCCACTCAATTGGGCCAGAGTATTGGCAGACAAGAAAAACAGCATAATCACGATGAACGCCGGAACAACCGTCCAAAACAGTTCTAGCTTCATATTGCCATGATCTTGATAAGGGATCTCATCAGCATGTTTACGTTTGAATTTCACAGCCGCATAAATGATCAAGCCTTGAACAATAATGAAAACGACGACAGCGAGAAAAAGAGTAATGGAGTAAAGCGAGTTAATCGCAATTGCATCCGCGGTGACAGTAGGTACTAGCATCGTTTGCAGATTCTAACATGTAGGGTTGATTGTCTTCATGAAATCATGCCCATTACAAGGGTGACAATTGTCATTTTTCGATCATTGCTAAGCACCCACACAACCAGAGGATAATTAAAATTATGAATACACCTTTTTCACAACCACGCGATGAAGATGTCAATGCACGGCATGTTGTGATTGCATTGGTGCTAATGGCAGCTGTCGGGCTGGCTTGTGTGCTGATGCTGGTTGTCAATGGCGCACTACTGCTCGTTCCAATCGCCAACCAATTGGGGCTACCGCCCATTCAGCAAAGCTTTATACAAGCCTCGTTCGTGGCCATCGCCGTGACAATCGCGGTTGGCGTAGTGCTTTGGTTTTTCACCCATCGCCCACGTCTGCGGGCAATTGGATTGACGCTACTATGGGGCAGCTTACTTGCCATCCCCTTAACGCTCATTCGCCTCAGCTTCTCGCTCGATGATGTGTTTAAACCCGCCTTGCTTCGGATAATATTTGGAATTTTATTTAGCGTGCCAATTCTGTGGCGAAACGGGCGGCCCGATTTTGCTGCGTTTATTGCCAAATTTCCCATCGCCATCATCGTCGGAACCGCCATGCTGGCCCCATTTGCCATCAATGGCGCCCTGGGCAGCGGGTTGGATACGCTTCGGGCTTTAATCGAGGCCAAAGTGTTGGGCCTAATTGCCGCCAGTCTGGTCGTTTTGCTGCGCCCAGCCGTCGAAGAAGATGCCTCTGGCGTAACTTCACATGGCCTTGCCGGGGTAGTCGTCACGCTTATCATGCTGCTGGTGGCAGGGGCATGGGGCCAAGATGATTTGAACTTCCTATTAATATTGACGCTGCCTTGGCTCGGTCGGCTGATCGTCACCCTCAGCAAAGCCAAACCCAATTTTGTTGCGCCGCAACCCTCAAATTGGCCTGCAAGCGCGTTGCTCGTCACCTTGGCCACGTTTGGGGTGCTGGCGTTTGTCTCGCCCACCGAGTTCAACGCCATGACCATTATTGACCGCTACACGGGGCGATTCGCATTAACCGCCGCGCTGCAAGCGCTAGGCATCGCCATCGTCATTAGCACGCTTCTCGCGTGGGCGGCAACACGCTGGCATATCGCCACTGCCGGTTGGATGTGGGGAATTGCAGGGCTAATTTTGGTCTTAACCGGCGTTGGTTATTGGCGATTGGGGCAACCCGGCTTCTACCCAAATGACTTTATCGTTATTCTAAAAAACCAAGCTGATTTATCCAAACTGCCGACATCGGGCGACCCAGCGATCCGCCGCCAAGCCACCTACCAGTTGCTGGTCAATCACGCCGAACAAACCCAAGGCCCCATCCGCGAAGACCTAAACAGTAGAGGCACAAAATATCGGCCTTACTACATCGTCAACGCCATCGAGATCAGCAGCGATGCCTGGGTGGCATGGCGCTTATCGCAACGCGCCGATGTTGACCGTGTGCTCTATAGCCCAGAGTTGCGCCGTTATTATGGGCCATATGCAGCAGAAGATTCAGCGGAAATCAACAAACCCAACCTTCCGACATGGGGGCTGCGCTATATCAACGCCGACAAAGTGTGGAACGAGCTAAAAGTGCGCGGCAAAGGCATTGTGGTGGCAGGCAGCGACAGCGGGGTAGATTGGCGACATCCCGCCTTGCGCGAGCAATATCGCGGCAAAGATGGCAATCACAATTACAACTGGCTCGACCCTTGGCGCAATCAGCCCGAACCCTATGACGAAAGTGGACACGGCACGCACACCATTGGCTCGGTGCTTGGCATCAATAATATCGGGGTTGCGCCCGACGCGCTTTGGTATGCCTGTGCCAACTTGTTGCACAATTATGGCAGCCCTGCCTATTATTTAGACTGTATGCAATTTACCCTTGCGCCCCATCCCCAAGGTGGAGACCCATTCAAAGCGGGCCGCCCAGACCTAGGGGCCGACATCAGCACCAACTCGTGGGGTTGCCCGCCCGTCGAGGGATGCGACTTGCGTGTGCTTGAGCCGGGGGTGCAGGCGCTTAATGCGGCGGGCATTTTTGCCGTATTTGCAGCCGGTAATGAAGGGCCGGGGTGCAATTCCCTTGGATCGCCCCCAGCTTTATATGCCCCAGGTTTCGTGGTGGGGGCGATTGATGCCAAGGGCAACTTAACCGATTTCAGCTCACGCGGGCCAAACGCTGGCTTGCCCAATGAACGAATCGGCCCAGATGTGCTTGCGCCCGGCGCGGGTGTGCTGTCGGCTTGGCCGAATGGGCAATATCATGTCACGAGCGGCACTTCGATGGCAACACCGCATGTGGCAGGCGTGGTGGCGCTAATGTGGTCGGCAAACCCAGCCCTGCGCGGGGATGTGACCCGCACGGCCCAAATTCTGCGCGAAACCGTTAAACCATACGCAGGCGAAGCCGCCGATTGCAGTTTAGACAGCAAACCCGACCCCGCAACAGGTTATGGCGTGGTGGATGCTTTGGCTGCGGTCAAGGCGGCGCTCGCCATAAAATAGTTGTTGCACAAGATCAAGGCTGTTCAAAAGTCGACATTGCACTTAATACGTCATCTCCGCGAACGCGGAGATCCATAACGAGGCCCGCAAAAAATGGCGTAACCCACTCGATTTGTGCCTGTCGCGTTATGGATTCCCTCTTTCGAGGGAATGACGAGGCGACTTTTGAACAGCCTTAGCACAAGATTGTGAATAACTAAACGTTAACAAATATTTGTATAATCTCTAGCTAAGATGGCAAGCTCATCCCCCCCCCAACATTTGCCCAATTCGCAACCCAGCCGCCGGCTTTTTAGCCAAAAAACATCTGATGCACTGATGGCTTATGCCTTGCTTGCGCCAGCATTGCTCATTTTGTTGATGTTTACCTTCTTTCCGCTTGGCTTTGGCTTTTACATCAGCTTGTTTACGGGCCGCTGGCCGCCGCGTGCTGGCGTCGAACCCGGGTTTGCAAATTATGCACGCGCCCTCGAAGCAGATTCTGAATTGTGGGCATCTTTGATCACCACTTTGGCCTATTCGATCTTAAGCGTGCCAGTGCAGCTAGGTTTAGCAATGTTTTTTGCCGTCTTGCTCTTTCAAAATATTCGCGGCAAACCCTTCTTTCGCGTGGTGATGTTTTTGCCTTATATCACATCAACGGTTGCATCGGCGGCGGTATGGGCGCGGCTATACAGCCCCGATATTGGCCTCATTAACGGGGCGCTAAAGGCGCTGGGGCTGCCCACCTTTCGTTGGCTAATCGAAGACAAGGGGATTTTCCAATTGGCCGCCAACGCAGTGGGCTTAAGTTTGCCAAGTTGGATGAGTGGGCCAAGTTTAGCGCTGGTGTCTGTCATCATCTACACCACTTGGGTATTTGTTGGTTACGACACCACCATTTTCTTAGCCGGTTTGGGCAATATTCCCAAAGAAATGTATGAAGCCGCAAAGCTAGACGGGGCAAATAGCTGGGGACTTTTTCGCCACATCACCATTCCCCTGCTCTCGCCCACCACCTTCTTTTTATCCCTCATCACCATCATCGGCACATTCAAAGCATTTAACCATATTTGGGTCATGACACAAGGCGCAAATGGCACTGAGACAGCAAGCATCTTAATTTATCGGCAAATGTATGAATTTCAGCGGGCGGGCTACGCCTCGGCCTTGGCATTCTTGTTATGCAGCGTCATCCTTATCATGACGCTCATTCAAAATCGCGTCGCTGGAAGACGGGTGAACTATTAGTGTTGAGCGTTGAGAGTTGAGAGTGAAGAGAAGAATTAAGATGATAACCAACAAACCCTCATCCGTTAATCGCGCAAACCCGATTATTTATGTTATTTTGATCGTAGCCGCCGTTGCAGCGCTTATTCCATTTATCTGGATGGTGATGACAGCGCTCAAAAACTATGGCGACACCCTATCGTTAACCATTTGGCCTTGGCCGCCTTTTGGCAAATCGCAGCCCCAATTCAACAATTTTGCCGATGCGATCCGCCAAATCGGGGAAGACCGTGCAACCGGATTACCGCTCTTTGTCCGCCAATTTCTCAACACCTCGTTGGTGACCGCAATTATTGTGACTGGCGTCACCATCACTTCGGTGATGGCCGCCTACGCCTTTGCCAACCTAGAATTTCCCGGCAAAAAGGTGCTGTTCATGGTAGTGCTGCTCACGTTGATGTTCCCCGAAGACCTGACCTTGATTCCACGCGCCGTCATGATGTTCAAGAACTATCTCGACTGGTATGACAGTTATTTAGCGTTGACGGTTCCATTCATGGCAAGTGCTTTTGGCATCTTTTTGGTGCGCCAGTTTATGATGCAAATTCCGGTTGATTTGTTTGATGCGGCCCGAATTGACGGCGCTGGGCATTTGCGTTACCTCAGCCAAATCGTCATTCCGCTTGCGCGGCCAGCCATTGTCACCGTCGCACTTTTCCACTTTATTTGGACTTGGAATGAATTTAAGTGGACACAACTCGTAACAAAAGATACGAATATGCGCACGGTATCGGTGGGGATGCAAGACTTTTTGCAAGGCGATGGCGGCACAAACACCCATCTTGCGATGGCCGTTGCCGTTATGGTGGTCTTACCCATCATCTTGCTCTATCTTTTCACACAAAAATATTTCACCGAAGGCATCACTACAACCGGGTTAAAGGGATAATCGCCCGAAAAATACTTATAATGTTATTCAACTAGCTGTGACTGTCACAAGTTAAGTTAGCCAAAAGCAAAGGAGAAAAATGAAGATAAACCAATTTATTCCGATTGTCGCCGCCACCGCGGTGGCACTAGCAGCATGCAGCTCACCGGCCCCAGCGCCCACCACCGCGCCAGCCAAACCAGCTGCGACCACAGCACCAGCCGCGCCAGCAGCTACCACTGCCCCTGCCGCACCAGCCAAGCCAACCGAAGCACCAAAGCCAACCGCCGTTGCCAACCCTGTTAAGGTGTCGGGTGGCAAATTGCTCAAAACACCAGAAGAAGTAGATGCCATCGCCTTGAGCAAGGATAAGAAGACCGAAGTGATCTTCTGGCATCGCTATTCGGGCGAACCAGAAAAAGCATTTACGGCAATTATTGACAGCTTCAATAAAAGCAACGAATATGGCATTGAAGTGAAGTTAGAGAAGGCTGGCGGCAGCTACCAAGATGTCTATAACAAGATCAACGCCGCCACCGTCGCTGGTAGCAACTTGCCTGCTGTGTCCGTTGCATACATCAACCAAGCCGCTACCTACCGCGACTATGAAGTCGTGATCAACCTCGATCCATTCATCAAGAGCAAGAAATATGGCTTGAATGAGGCCGATATTAAAGACATTCCGCAAGCCTTCTTGAATGGCGACAAGGCGTTGCAATGGCAGGGCGAAACCCTCGGCTGGGCCACCCAGCGCTCGATGGAAGTGCTGTATACCAACCTCGACTGGCTACAAAAGCTGGGCTACAAAGCGCCCCCCACCAACTTCAAAGATTTTGAAGAAATGGCATGCAAAGCCAGCAACAAAGACAAAGGTGAATATGGCTTCGCATTGACGCCAAACGCCAGCAGCTTTGCTGCATTTGTCTTTGCCTTCGGTGGCAATATCTTGAAGCCAGACGGCAGCGGCTATGATTTCAACAGCCCTGCCGCACTCGAAGCATCGAACCTCTTGCGCACGATGTTCCAAAAGGGCTGCGCGGTTGAAATTCCTCGCACCGAAAACAACGGCGACCAAACTCGCTTCGCCGCACAAAAAGTCTTGTTCACGGCTGGCTCAAGCACTGGCGCAACTTTCTACGCACAAGCCATAGACAAGTCGCCCAACAAGTTCAAATTCACTTACAGCATGTTCCCGCAAAAGGACCCCGCCAACCCACGAACCAACTTGTATGGCGCATCATGGTCAGTGTTTAAGGTTGCGCCAGAGCAACAACTGGGTGCATGGCTGTTCATCCGCCACTTTATCACCAAAGAAAACACCGCCGGTTGGGCCAAGTCGTCGGGTTATATGGCGGTTCGCCAAAGCGCTGCCGATCAAGCCATTGCCGATGCCAAAGCCAATCCAGTATTTAAGGATTACCCAGAGGTGATCGAGGGCTACACCAGCATGTATAAGATGGTGCAATTTGGGCAAACCGAAGCCCCTGTCGCTGGCTACGATCCAGTCCGCGCCGAAATTGAAAATAACATCATTTCGAAGGCCATCTGGAAAGGTGAAGGCGATCTGAAGGCCATGCTCGATAACAGCGTGAAGAAAGCCAACGATATTTTGAAAGAAAACGCGCCGCTCAAAAAGTAAATAGTAAATAAACCGTATAAAAATACGATTTTCGCCGATTGCCTGATCATGTCTCAAACGATGTTTGAGAATGCGATTAGACGATCGGCGTTTTTATTTTTTCACGTCTGTGTCGCTTCGCAAGATCACCGCAAAACAACACGGTGAAGCAAGCAAAAATTTACTTACGCAGCACCAGTATTGAGGTTAATATCAACCGCACGATCAAAGTAGATTTCAATCTCATATATTTTGCGAATCATTCTGACGAGGCACGAGGAGGAATCTTTGCGGGAATTTAATCGCCGTGCCGATTTTCCGCAAAGACCTCTCGCTGCGCTTGCTCAGAAACTTAGATATATGCGTATATTTGATGCGTCATCCCGATACGAAGTGAGGGATCCCTATCACCTCAACCAATACAAGCGTCACACTGGCTTGGCAAAACT
>JAHBAL020000058.1 GCA_018500105.2 Anaerolineae bacterium | reverse complement strand
AGATGTGTATAAGAGACAGGCGTATCATGGTTACACAAACACCAAGGAGGTGTATTCAGCGCAACCCATTTATTCAAAAAGCAATCTCATTTTCGGGTTATCGCGGGCCGATGGCTTGGTGTGTGCGCCGATTGGCACACCCAATTTGCCCAAAGATACCGAGGTGGATGTGCTATTGCTTTAATTTTGCTTGACTAAAACCATAAAATGTTGCAAAGACATTCATAAACATCTCAGATTCAAAGTGTTACAATCAACTCGGTTCAATATGTCAATATCAAATATGCGATTCAGGCTGCACAAATTAATCGCGAATTACGTCGGCGCAGAACAATTCGAACAAATTGATCGCGGGGAAATGTGGCTTGATGAAGATCTCAGAGTAGCGTTTTTAAAGTGTGATCTTACATTTATACGTGCAAAAGATCGAATTTTGACTGAAGGCGTCATCGAAACCTCAGTTGAAGTTCAATGTGTTCGTTCGCTAAATTTGTTTTACTTACCTATCACAACATCGCTAGAAGATGTGGCATATGCCGTTCCGGGGCAACAATCCGCCATTCAAGAAGGGTTGCCACGCATTGATAACGAATTGTGGGTAGATGTGAGCGAACAGATACGCGATGCGATCATCATGGCGTTGCCAATCAACCCGATCAGCCCAGAATATCAGTCGAATGAGGCGCTAGGTGCGTTGATTGATGACAGTGAAAAGGAGTGGCTTACGATCAAATGGTCGAACGGAAGACAGTAAACAATTTTTATCCAGAATTTGACGAAGACCAGATTCTTTCGTCCTTGTTAATTAAAGCCGAAACACAAGGCTATATCGTCTTTGAAGATATCATTGAACTGATGCCCGATGAGGGCGAAAATATTGAGCGGCTTGATCGCATATTGACCTTGTTGGCCGAAACTGGGGTGCGCTTGCACGACCCACGCGGCGAAGATGGCGATTTTAGCGACGACGACGTTGAGGAAGAGGAGCGTGATGTATCGCCGCTCATCGGCCCCGATGACAATATTGCCATTTATTTGCGCGAAATGGGCAAAGTGCCCTTGCTGCTGAATGAAGAAGAGATGGATTTGGCGATACGCATTGTGCGTGGCGATAGCGCAAAAGCGCGGCTAAAAACCCCAAATCTCAAGCTGCCTGGTCTTGAAATGAATCGGCTGCAATCTTGGTATGACGACGGTCAAGCCGCCCGCGATCATTTGATTAAGGCCAATACGCGCTTGGTCATCAGCATTGCCAAAAAACATATGTCACGCGGCGTGCCATTTTTGGACCTCATCCAAGAAGGGAATTTGGGGCTAATCAAGGCGGTGGAAAAATACGATTATTGTCTTGGCTATCGCTTCAGCACCTATGCCACATGGTGGATTCGGCAAACGATCTCGCGGGCCATTGCCGACCAATCGCGCACCATTCGCGTGCCGGTGCATATGAATGACCGCATTCGCAAGCTTTATCGCTCGGTGCATGAGCTAGAGCAAAGCTTAGGCCACAAACCCAGCCCCAACGAATTAGCGAAAGAGCTGAATTTGGATGTCGAAGAAGTGGATTGGATGCTGAAGGTGTCGTTACAGCCGATGTCGCTCGACCAGCCGGTGAACGAAGACGAAGAATCGGAATTTGGTTTATTCCTCGAGGATGATTCTAGCCCAACCCCGACCCAACAAGTGACCGAAAAACTTTTGCGTCAGCAAATCGAAGACGCGCTTTCGACGCTTACGCCGCGTGAGCAGCGCATTTTGCGCTTGCGCTATGGCTTGGTCAATGGGCGATGCCACACCCTCGAAGAAGTGGGCCAAAAATTCGGCCTCACCCGCGAGCGCATTCGCCAAATCGAGCGCCAAGCGCTAGGCCGATTGCGCCAACCCAATGGCACATGGCAACTGCGTGATTATTTGGCGTAACTGGATAGACGCACCTCAAGGTGCGTCTTTGCCTAATTAAACCACTGCAACCCCATTTGGCGCAGCGCCACAACCCCGCCGATGATGGTGATTGCAGGCGGTTGCAGCCCTGCTTCGGCTACGCAAGCCGGTAAATCGTTGACAATTGCCTCAACTACCCGTTGTTTTGGCGTGCTGCCCCACTCAATACACGCGGCAGGCGTATTGGGGTCTAGTCCGGCTGCCATTAGTTTGTTGAGCAAAATGGGTAAATTGAGTAACCCCATCAGCAGCACCAGCGTGCCCGATTTTGCGCTTTGGGCCAACATGGCAAAGTCGGTGGTTGATTCGGTCTTGCTGGGGTCTTCGTGCCCCGAAAACACGGTGAATGATGTGTTATAAGCCCGATGTGTCACCGGAATGCCGGCGTAGGCTGGCACGGCAATGGCTGAGCTGACCCCGGGCACAATTGTAAATGGGACATTGACCGCATAACAAGCTAAGGCTTCTTCGCCGCCGCGTCCAAACACAAATGGGTCGCCGCCCTTTAGCCGCACCACCGTTTTACCTGCCTGTGCCCGTTGAATGATCAGTTCATTGATTTGTTCTTGGGTAAATTTTTGTTGGGTGCGAAATGACACCTTGCCAACGTCAATTAATTCGGCTTCGGGCTTGGCTTCGCGCAGCAATTCTAGGGCAATCAGCCGATCATACAAAATGACATCGGCTTGCCGAAGGGCCATTAACCCGCGCACCGTAATTAACGATGGATCGCCCGGTCCCGCACCGACCAGATACACCATGCTGGGTTGGGGGCTTGTATTTTGCATGGAAATCGTATTAAGAAAAGAATCTAAATTTAGAGACATCATGATTAATGTATATTAAAAAGGCGCAAAAACTTGTTTAAAGGGAAATCGCTTCGCTTATATAGCCACGCGGGGTTGCCATGCCCTGCGCCACGCGGCGGGTTTGGCTGTTGCCTACCAGCACCAAGGTAAACATATCAACACAAGCTGGGTCAAATTCGGCTAAAGTGCTAATGGTCACTTTTTCATCGGGGCGGGTGATATTGCGGGCAATGGCAATGGGGGTGTTGTCGGTGCGGTGTTGGCGTAGCACTGCAATGGCATGGCCTAATTGCCAATGCCGGTCGCGGCTGCGTGGGTTATAAAAGGCAACGACAAAATCGCCCATTGCAGCCGCATGCACGCGCTTGTCAATCACCTCCCAAGGGGTTAGTAAATCGCTTAGGCTGATCGTGCAAAAATCGTGCCCAATGGCCGCGCCTAATTTCGCCGCTACCGCTTGAATGGCGCTGATGCCGGGTTGGGTGCGCACCTGCGGGTTATGCCCTTGCCAGTTTCGGGCATATAAAACGTCATATACTGGGCTTGCCATCGCATAAATGCCGATATCGCCACTACTAATAAGCGCTACATTTTTGCCGTCTGCGGCTAAATTAACGGCTTGCTCGGCCCGCGCCATTTCATCGCCCAATGGGCTGGGCAATTGGGTTTGATGTGGCCCAAGCATGGGCGCTATTTGTGCCATATAGCCGCTGTAGCCGATGATGATATTGGCTTCTTGTAATGCAGTGCGGGCGGCTGGCGTAAGCAGTTGCATATCGCCCGGCCCGATACTAACGAGATTTAAGATTCCTTCCATATGAGTTAAAAATTGATAATTACGCTCATTGATTAGGCTTTACCAAATCCAAATGAGTTACTATGGTGATTTTGGTCAAAATTTGTTTTAATTGCCATTTTTGCTATTCATTTTTCCAAGATGCGACAGAAATCGTGCAATGCCCAATACTTTGCTTTGGCAAAATTAATTCGCCCCCACCCACCAACACCGCGCATGGTTCGGCGACACCGGGTAACCCAAATTTGGCTTGCGCTGCACTGGGGGAATAATGGGTTGTGGGGTTTATGGCGCGTAGTTGCTCGCTGCTAATGATATGTAATGGCAGATTGAGTGATTTGGCTAACGCCAACAACCCAACTTCGTCGGCCTTTAAATCTGCGGTGGCAATGGCTCGAACACTGTCTAAGGCTATACTTGCTGCGGTTAAGGTTTGCATAAGTGCTTCACTCAATGCTTGTTCCGCTGTATCACGCTGACATCCCATCCCCACCACCAATGAGGGTGGGCGATAAAGCACACATTTGCGCAGTAAATGTTGATGGCGGTCGCTTAAGATACGGTCTGAAATGATGATGCCAGCATCAATGTCGTCTAAATCGAGTTCGTCTAAAGTTGGCAATCGTAGTAGGTTGTCGTGCTTGCCGATGGTTGCAATAACCGCTTCGGCTTGGGCGACCCCATCTGCATGAGCCATATCAATGACGACCCCCACCTTATCATCATTAACGACACAGGCGCTGGCATAGGTGAGGGCGCTTTCGGCGGCTATTTTCCAACCTTGGGTCTGGCCGAGCAAATCGAGCGCTGGCTTGCCTTGTAGGTCGCTGGCAGTGCTGATGATGGCTTGGCCGTGTGTGAATTGTGCAATTTGCTGCGCTAACGCATTGGCCCCAGCCTGATGCCCACCCAATAATGGAATGATGGACGCGCCTTGTTCGTCTAAACACAACACGGCTGGATCCGTTGATTTATGCCCCAACATTGGCGCAATCGCCCGCACGGCGATCCCGGTTGGCATTACTAAAATTAATTGGGTGTGTGTGCCCCAATAATGTCGCACCTCATCGAGGGCTGACTCGGTATAGAGACGGATGGACGGATTGGCTGTATCGGGGGCTTGCGGCGCAAAACGAACCGGTATACTTGCCGTTGCACCCAAGGCTGCTGCTAACTTTAGCGCCAAGGCGCTGCCGCGACGGGTGATGGCGATGACGACACAGGCCGACCTATTTGCACTTTGGCTGGCTCGGTTTTTGGCGAGATGCTTTTCGCCAATGGCGATTAGATCAGCGTTTTTTGACGCAGTAGCCTCGGCCTGTTCTTTTTCGCGATCTTGTTTTTCGGCGCGGCGAAACCGATGCGTGTAGCTGGCATCATATAAGTGGCTACTGGTGCGGGTATATTCACGGTTGAGCGCAGGTGCAAGGGCGGGACTAACCAAAATAAGCGCATGTTTGGTATATTTGGCTTCGCGCACTTGGGTCACAATGCTGCCGAGTGTGCCAATGACCATGCTTTCATCGGGCCATGTTACTTTGTGTAATACAGCAATCGGGGTATCAACCGTATAGCCGCCGCTTGCCAAAAGGTCCGCGACGACTTGCCTCATGCGGGTGACGCTGAGATAAATGGCAAGTGAAGCGCCGGTTGCCGCCAAGGCTTGCAAGTTTTCTTTGCCGGGCATAGTGGTGCGCCCAGCCGTGCGGGTCAAAATGATGGTTTGTACCACATCTGGCACGGTCAGCTCAACTTTTAGCCGTGCCGCTGCCGCAAATGCAGCCGTGATACCCGGCACAATCTCAAACCCAATGCCAAGGTCATTGAGTTTGACCATTTGTTCATGCACTGCACCATAGAGTGAAGGGTCGCCGCTGTGTACGCGGGCAATGACCTCACTACGCGCTGCTGCTGCTTGCATCAACTCAATCATTTGATCTAAATGCAGATCAGACGAGGTCACAATCTTGGCGTTTGGTTTTCGGGCTAATTTTGCCACGCTTTCTTCAACCAAACTATCGGCATACAAAATGAGATCGGCTTGCGCGATAATGTCGCGTCCGCGCACGGCAATTAAATCGGGTGCGCCGGGGCCGGCGCCCACAAAATAAACGAGGCCCGGCACGGGCACAAAATGATAGGTTTCCATAATAAATCACGAATTACGAATTGCAAATGATGAGTTTTTGTAAGGGTCGAAATAATAGCAGACCAATGGGTTTAAGTCGTAATTCATCATTCGTAAGGCGTAATTTTTCTTACGATGAGCAAAGACAAATAGGGGGCTGCCACAATGGGTAAGGGGTTGATGACAAGGTTTGAGATAAGGCGCTCCTCGGGCAACCCTAGCCTTTCGGCATAAACAGTAGTGGCGAGTAAACCCATCTCATGCAAAACAGGCAATATTTTGGGCAAGGCTGGCCCAGCTTTCATTAAAATAACGGTGTCAAAATCGTGCAACGCTTGGCGCAGTTTTAGGCCATCGTCATCATCATGGGCATAGCTGGCTGGTAAAATGGCAACCCGGTCAGATGTGGCGGCGAGTGGGGTTTGTGACATGGCGGCGGCCACAGCAAACGAAGTGACCCCCGGGATGATCTTGATTTGAATGTCGGGATAGTGTTCGGCGAGTGCAGCCCAGATATAGGTAAATGTGCCATACAACATCGGGTCGCCTAAGAGTGGGTAAGCCGCATCAATAGATATCGCTGCATGATCATTTTGGGTTGTCTGCTCTTGTTTTAGTTGCTCCACACAATCATAAAACGCTTGTGCGATGGTATCGGCAGCATTTCGCCAAGCCGCGTTTAGGGCGGCGCTATTGCGCGTCATGGGTAATGGCAGTGAAATGATGCGCTGCCTTGGGTTAAGATAATGCTTGGCGATGCCGAGCGCAATGCTGCGTTCACCGCTCGTGCTTTGTGGCACAAAAATCAGGCTGGCGCGGCTTAGGGCGGCTGCACCTTTTACCGTGATCAATTCTGGGTCGCCCGGCCCAAGCCCGACGGCGGTTAATAATAGTTTTTTCATTTGTTAGTTGGGGCAGGGTTGCAGGTTGCAGGTTGCAGAGTTGCAGGTTGCAGGTTGCAGGTTGCAG
>JAHBAL020000553.1 GCA_018500105.2 Anaerolineae bacterium | reverse complement strand
TTGCGGAAAATCGGCTCGATGATTAAATTTCCGCAAAGATTCCTCCTCGTGCCTCGTCGGAATGACCCGCAAAATATAGGCAATTAAAATCCATCTTGATTGGGAGGTTGGTATTAAACATCAGCTTACACACCCATCGTCAGCGCATCGTCAGGAAAAAGCTGACGGGCGTAAAGGGGAATCCTTTACGCCCGTCAACTTGCATAAAAAGCTGAAATTGGGGGGAATTTCAACCAAGAAATAGGTCAACAACAATCGCCGCCATATTGCGGGTCTACGGTAATCTCGTCCATCTCGCCATAAAATAGCGTACCGGGGCGTCCGGGTGCATAGCCGATATAAATCGTTTGCGGGTTGTGGTCAAACGTAAAGGCCGGCAACCCGCCCGGCGTGATCAGCGGATAACTGACATTACCCAACGTATGCGCAATACCCGTGCTAAACCGCTGTGATGCAAACCAATACCAGCCATCTCTAATCGGCGATATGCTACGGGGGGTGGTCTTATGCTCATGATCGCTATGCTGGGTGTTTAGCCCAAACAAATTGGTCAAGCCGCCAAGACCCGTAGATTTTGGCACAGACATACTGGCATCTGGATGATAAAACACGGGGTTAACGTTGCTCGACGACTGATTGCCCACATTTTTGGCCCACACGTGCATGTCAAAATACACCGGCGCTTTCGCGCCGCTGCCGGGCGGGTCAAAGTTGTCGCAGCGAATATAGCCACCGTTAAATTTGGCGCTGCCGCCCGAAATCGTGACATTGCCCACCACCTGACACGGCACAATTGTCTTGATATAAGTCGTTTGCCCCAACAGCTTAAACGGGGAGAGCATACAACCGGTTGCCGTTCCGTCCTCAAAATTCATCACAAAACGCCAGCCTTTCGATTCATATTGTGGAATTTCGTTCCCGCACACCACATTTTTCTGCTGCGCCGTCAAAGTCGGCGTTGCGGTTGGCGTGTTGGTTGATGTCGCTGTCGGCGTTTTGGTTGGCGTTGGCGTGGCAGTGGGGGTATTCGTCGCAGTCGCATTTGGCATCGGTGTTGCCGTTGGCGTGGCAGTGGGGGCGTTCGTCGCAGTCGCATTTGCCATCGGTGTCGCCGTTGCCGTCGCCGTCGCCGTGACAGATGCGGCTGGGCTTGCGGTGGCATTCGGCGCAACCTCAACGCTGTTCCGAATCATCGGCAACACCACCACATAATTGGCATTTTGCGTGGCGACTGTCGGCTGCCAATTCATCATGCCTGCCGAGACCAGCATCATCGCCCCAGCCACACACAAAGCCGCTGCCTTTTTGGATTTGCTCAATAACTGTTTGTTCATAAATTAACAACAATCGCCGCCATATTGCGGGTCAACCGTGATCTCATCCATCTCGCCATAAAAGGTGAGCGGCGTATGACCGGGCTGATAGCCGATATAAATCGTTTGTGGATCATGATTGAGCGAGAACGGCGGCGGGTTTACTCCCGGCGGAAGCAATGGGTAAGACGCATTTCCTAAAGTATGCGCCAACCCCGTGTCAAAGTGTTGCGAAGCAAACCAATACCAGCCATTACCACTGGCTGAAATGCTGCGTGGCGAGGTTGTATAGTCCGAATTGCCGCGCCGTGTGGTCAGCCCCAGCAAAGTTGTGCCCCAGCGATTGGTCACTTTTGGCACAGACAGGCTGACATTCGGATGATAAAACACGGGGTTAACATTGCTCGACGACTGATTGCCAATATTTTTGGCCCACACGTGCATATCGAAATACGACATTTCTTTCACGCCAGCGCCGGGCGGGTTGAAATTGTCACAGCGAATATAGCCGCCGTTGAACTTGGCCGTGCCGCCCGAAATCGCCACATCGCCCACCACTTCGCATGGCACAATGGTTCGCGTATAGCTAGTTCGCCCTAAATACGAAATTGCAGGCGAAATCATGCAGCCAGTAGGTGTGCCATGATTAAAATTCATGACAAAGCGCCAACCCTTCGATTCATATTGTGGGATGTCAATCCCGCAAATCACGGCCTTTTCTTGCTCGGTAAAGGTGTCGGCCATCGCTGGTGACACGCTTGTGCTGGTAAGGCCAATGGCACTCAAGGCAACAGCGCTACCTAACGCAACCAACTTGCGCACGATCTGCTTTAATGGTATAACTATTTGCGTTGACATAATTTAATTATATTTTTTATCGCTTAACTGCCCCAATGGTAGCATCGGTGCGGCGATAACGTCTCTCACAAAAACTCGTTTTTCTCTCACGAATATGGCCCGACCCAAAAAAGTTCAACCCGCGACTGTGCCCGAACCCGATAGCAAGGATGCCAACGCCACCTCGGTGACGTTGTTGGCGCAATTGGAGCAAGCGCTTGAGCATTACAACGAACCGCTATGGTTGGGCACACATTCGCCGCTGGCGGCGCCCTATTTATTGGGCAATGATATTTTGCGCGAAAAAGCCCCAGCCGTCAATAACTTTGTCAGCGACATGAGCGAGAACGCCGCCCAACAACGCGGGCTGGCGCTGCAACGGCGGTTGCACAGCACTGCCCAAGCCTTGCCCGTCAATGCTGAAAAGGGCTATGACCCGTATAAGATCTTGCTGCTGACCTATTTCAAGGTCAACCAACAACGCACCCAAGCCGGCATCGCTACTGAACTCGCCATTTCGCCCGCCACCTATTACCGCTATCGCGGCGAGGCACTGGCCCAACTCGAACAAGCGCTGTTGCGACAATGGATGCCCTCGTTGCGGCTCGAAACACCGCAAGCGCCGCCGCTGTTGGTGGGCCGAGAGGCCATTGTGCAAAACTGCCAAGCCGCGCTGGCCCAAGGCCGCGTGGTGGCGCTGACCGGCAGCAGCGGGTTTGGCAAAAGCTCGGTGGGCGCGGCGCTGGCAGCTGCATGGCAGGGCGGCGTATTTTGGTTTACGCTGCGGCGCGGGTTCAATGACAAGCTGAGCGCCTTGCTCTTTTCGCTGGGGCTATTTTTGCATCAGCATGAAAAATCGGGTTTGTGGCAGCAACTGCTGGCCGATGGCGGACGCACCTCGCCCGAACTGGCGCTCAGCCTCGCCGCACTCGGCCTTAGCCAATTGCCGCAACCCGCGTTGCTGGTTTTCGACGAAATTGACCTATTGCAACCCAACGACACCGAAACCGATGAGCAAGTGCGATTGCGTGGGCTGATCGAGGCGCTCATTCAGCGCACCCGCCTCAACCAGCCGATCTTGCTGATTGGGCAACAATTGCTCATCGCGCCCGATGTGCATCAGCCGCTAAGCGGGCTGCACGCCGACGATGTGGCGAAATTGCTGCGCCACGCCAATATTCAATTGAGCCAAGCCGAGCAAAGCAAGCTAGAAAATTTGGTGAATGGCAACCCACTCATGTTGAAATTGCTCATTGCCCTGCACCAAACCGGCGAACCGCTGAGCAAAAGCCTGCAAATGCTGGCCTCGGCCCCGACGCTCGGCCTGATTTTTAACAGGGTGTGGCGCTATCTCAACGAGGCCGAGCGCTATGTCATGATGACGTTGGCGGCCTTCCCCAACCCAGCGCCCAGCGACGCATGGCGGGCGGGGGTGAATGGGGCCGATGCCAACCCGCGCCATACCCAAGCCTTGGCGACCCTGAGTGAGCGCGGGTATGTGCAGGCCGCCAATGGCACGGTGGCACTGCAACCGGCTCTACGCCACATTGCCCTGCGCCAACTGAGCGGCGAAGACCGCCAAGCCTGCCACTTGTTTGCGGCCCAAACCCGCGCCGCCCGCGCTGAATATACCGCCGCCGCCTATCACTATCTCGAAGCGGCGCAGCCCGCCTTGGCGATGTGGATTTGGTTTGCGCACCGCGAGCAAGAAATTGGGCATGGGCAAGCCGGATTGGCGCTCGAGCTATTTAGCAATGTGTCGAGCGAACAACTGAATGAGCAAGATCGCCGCACCTTGCATATTTTGCGCAGCGAGCTGTGGCTGATGGTGGGCGACAGCGAACGCGCCAGCGCCGAGCTAAACGCCAACACCGATGTCCGAGGGGCGCATCCGCTCGGCTCGTATGTGTATGAATTGCAGGCCCGCGCCTTGCAGATGCGCGGCCAAAGTGAGCGGGCGCTCGAACAGTATCGCCAAAGTTTGGCGTTATCGGGCCGCCAATTGGAACGGATGCAGAGCAATTTGCACACCCGCATCGGCGCAATTTACAAAACCGAGCGCAATTTGGCCCAAGCCCGCCACGAGGCGCAATTGGCGCGGTTCGAGGCCGAGCGATTTATGGGCGAGGTCGAAGAGGAACACGGCGACTATGTCAAGGCGCAACATCACCACCAATTGGCGCTCGACATCGCCGATGAAATTGACTATAAGCTCGGTCAGGCCAAGGCGCATTTCAACCTCGGCACGCTGATGGCGCGGCTAGAGGATTTGAACGCGGCGCTCAACCATTTTGAATACGCGGTCAAGGCGTATCGGCGGCTGGGCGATGTGGTGCGTGAGCATACGTGTATGTCGAATTTGGCGGCCATGCATGTGCAAGCCGAGCAATTTGACGCCGCGCTTGCGCCTGCCCAAACCGCGCTCGGTTTCTTTGAGCATATCCAATACCCGTTTTGGGTCGCCATGAACGCCGGTAATTTGGCCGAGGCGTATTTGGGGCTGGGGCAATTTGAGCAAGCCGAGCAACTGGCGATGCGGGCGCTGAATACCGAGGAGGTGAGCAATCGCCCATATGCCTTGACGACCTTGGCGCAGTTGCGGCGACAACAGCAGCGTCACGCCGAGGCCGAGCGGCTGTGCCAGCAGGCGCTCGACTGCCTGAGCGACGCCGCCGACAAATTTGCCGAAGCGCCAGCGCGTCGGGCGCTGGGTGAGGTGTATTTGGCCCAAGGCCGCAGCGCCGAATCCCGCGCCGCCTTCGAGCAGTCGCTGGCGCTGTATACGCAGCTTGGCTTGCGGCGGGAGGCGGTAAGGGTACGGGGGTTGATGGGGGTCTATGTTGAATAAAAAAGAACAACCTGAAGACATTGTGTGCGATTGCTGCGGTAAAAAAGGTGCGCGGCACAAACTAATCACCCGCAGTTATGGGACGGGTGAAACCTTGCTGGGCATCGAGAATATTCCAGTAATCAGTTGCCCGAATTGCGGCGAGACATATATGACAGCGTTCACTTCGCATGAACTGGCGCGTGAGGATTGTTTGGCTGTGCGTACGCAGCGAGGTAGCAAGGCAAAATTTCGCGCTGCCATGTCTAAAGTTGCCAAAGTCGAGCCAATTGAGGATAAAGATCGGTTGTAGATCGGGAATGAACCGAGTGTGAATTTGCCGAGGCCCACGCCGTCTTTAAACCATCGCTGGCGCTGTATAGGCATCTCGGCTTGCGTCGGGAGATGGCAAGTGTGAAAGAATTGGTGATTGGTGGGAGGGGGCCAGCGATAGCTAGGTTGTCGTTTTATAATACACATTTCTTTATCTAATGCATGCTTCAGTAACCCCATAGAGATTTGAGCATCTTAATTTTTCTTAAAATGAACAGCATTCGTTTATCCGATCTCGACGAACTCGCATTAACCGTGCGAGACAGAACGTCTCAATCTTACGTTCTAGAAGCAATAGAGGCATATCGGGGTGGCGCATATCGCTCTGCTATCGTTTCAATTTGGATAGCTGTGACCTATGACATTATTGCAAAATTACGTGAACTAGCATCCCAAGATGATGAAAGCCTAAAAAACGTAAAGCATACAATTTCTGAACTTGATGATGCTATTAAAAAAGAAGATATTAAGGCACTTCAAAGGATCGAGGATGATCTTCTCAACAAAGCATTAAATGAATTTGAGTTCATCTCGAAGCATGAATTCAAAGATATGAAAAGATTAAAAGAGGATCGAAATCTATGCGCTCATCCAGCCTTTGTTAGTGAAGATGTTCTTTTCAATCCAGAGCCTGAGCGCGTAAGAATGCATATTGTTCATGCAGTTAAGGCGCTGATGCAGCACCAACCCATCCAAGGAAAAGCTGTGATTGATAGACTGGATAATGATATTAAAAGTCCATTTTTTCCATCAGACTTAGATACTGTTCAGATTTACCTCAACTCTAAATATTTAGATCATGCTAAAGAATCGCTAATTAAGAAGATAATTATTGTTCTTGTAGTAAAGATACTGCATAACGAAGATACTGCTTTGACGATTAGTTATCATAAGAAAATCGCCCTAGCCCTAAAAGCGATATCTAATCGTCATGTCACTATCTATGAGGAGCAGATGTGTAGCAAATTACCCACACTTACTGAGAAACTGGAGGATAGCAAAATTCCAAATATTTACCGCCTTTTGGGTATTGATTCTCGATGTTGGAAATGGATTCGTAAACCAACGCAAATTTGGTTAAAAAAAGGAGTTACTCATCTTATAGCTCAACCCACATCGCGCGAGGTAATTTTTACAGCAACCAATGTTGAAGAACTCAGAGAAGAAATCCTAACCGCATTCAATTCACTGGATCAAAAAGCTCAAATAAACATTATAGCTTCATCGCCTCAACCAGAATTTTCAGATCGAGCAATAGAAATATATTCAAGATCAAATGGTTTTCGTACAGCAGAACACTATGGCAAAACAGTCATTTTGCCAATGATTGAATATTTTTCCACCTCTAATATTTTAGAGATTATTGAGGTTGTCAAACAAAACAGTCAAATCTGGGATGCAGGAGAAACACCTTCAATTCTCGAGATGCTTTACGACGGCACAAAAAAACTCCTTCCGCAAACAAAAAACTCGTGGCAATCACTGTTTGATTTCCTATCGCCTGAATATGGTTGGAAACTTGAGCGAAGTGAAATTTGGGAGAATACAAGCTGGAAAGGTTTAGCAAAACGATTAAAAAGCGATGGTATAGTTGTCCGAAATATAGAAGTAGAAAAAAATTCCTGATCAACGTTATGTAATAACTCACATCCGCAGAAAACGCAAACCGTCATGCCGACGCGCAGCGAGGGATCCCTGAAGATCAAATTTGGCAAATATGTCGTCAGGCCAGTCAAAGTTTTGCCAAACCAGTGTTATATTTGTGTCAGTTTAAGCAACAGGGGTCCCTCGCTTCGCATCGAATGATCATTAACATCTATCAGTCAGCACCCTTCCCCATCACATCATCAACACCGCCAACCCCAGGGACAACAACGTAATCGGCACCCCGGCCTTGAGCTATTCCCGAAACGACAGCTCAATGCCGAACTTCTTGGCCTGTTTGGCCCCGATCAAATTGGCCCCCGAGCCGACGATGGTGAGGTTACCGGCGAAGGTGGACACCACCGCCAACAGCAGCCATGTTTGGTGAGGGTTATCGAATTGTGGCACGAGCGGGCGAAAGAGCAACACGGTCGGCACATTCGAGATGAGGTTGCTCAGCACGGTGGTGATGAGCGCCAGCGTGAGGTTATCGGCCTTGGCGAGGCCAGCCACTTGGGCAAACATGGCCTGTGACAAGCCGGTCACCTCAATCGCGCCGGTGACGATAAACATGCCGATAAACAGCAGCAGCAACGGCCAATCAATCAGCGCCAAAATTTTCTCAGACGGCAAACGGCGGCTGATGAGCAAGGCGCAGGCGGCGAGGTAAGCCGCCAACGCCACATTCACGCCCAACACAAACGCCACGCACAACCCCAGCACCACCAACAACGATTTGCGCAAGATCGGCACATAGACGGTGGCCTGCGCCGTCGCCAACGATTGCACCATGTGCGGGGCTGGGTTGAGCACGATGTCTATATCATCTGGGCTGTCATCGGCGAGATTGTGGCTGGTCAAGCGTGAGGCCGCGCCCGAAAATTCGCCGGGGTAAAGCAAGCGCACCACCAGCACCACGATTCCCATCCCCAACAATGACACCGGCCCCAGCCGCGCCAAAAAGGTGAGGTAGGGAATGCCGGACGAAATGCCGATCAGAATGTTTTGCGGGTTACCGGTAATGGTGGCTGCCGAGCCAATATTGGCGGCGGCGGCCAAGCCCACCAAATACGGCAGCGGGTTGCGCCGCATCCGCAGCGTCACGCCGCACACCAGCGGTGTCAGCATCAGCACCACTGGGTCATTGATAAACAGGGCCGACAGCACGCCGCCGGTCAGCACGATGATGATGAGCAACGCGAGTGGGTTGCGGGTGCGCTCGATAACCAATTGCCCGACCCACGTAAAGAAGCCCGCCAATTCGAGCACGGCGTTAATCACCATCATGCTGAGCAGCAGGAAAATGGTGCTCAGGTCAATCGTCTTTTCAGCTTGTTCCAGCGTCAGCACACCGGTCACCATCACCACGCCCGCCGCCACCATCGCAATGGCGGCGCGGTTTAGCCGCAGCCCCGGCACCCGCCCCACCGCCAGCGCGACAAAGGTAAGCAAAGCAATCATTCCAGCAGCGATTTGAGCGTTTTGCATGTTCATCTTTATAAAGTGGATAGTGGATAGTGATAGTGGATAGTTAAGGGTTAAGAGTTTACAGCACTCTCAACCCTCAACTCTCAACTCTTAACTATCACTATCCACTATCCGCTATCCACTATCCGCTATCCACTATCCGCCCTCAGCTCTCAACTAAAATGCCGTGCATGTCTATTTCAGATTTAGGTTTGGCGTTTCGCGTCATTGCGGTATGGGGAATCAACTTCGTGGCGCTACGACTAGGGTTGGCGGAAATGCCGCCGATGCTGATGGTATTTTTCCGCTTTACGTTGTCGGCTTTCCCCGCCGTGCTGTTTATTCGGCGGCCCAATGTGCCTTGGCG
>JAHBAL020000147.1 GCA_018500105.2 Anaerolineae bacterium | reverse complement strand
GTGATGGCCTTTGGGGGAAAAAGCCCCGCCCGCTTTCGGCGGGCAAGCCCCCCCCCGGGGGCATGGGGAAAAACGGCGTTTCGGGGGGCGAGCCCCCCGCCGATGGGCAAGCCGTAGCCCACGTGCGCATCGGGCATGAGCGCCCCTGCGACTGTGACCGGTAGCCGCATGGCGCTGTCCATCTGATGGCGCGATTTTGCGTCAATGAAGTTTTCGCCATACACAGCGTAGGGCAGCGGCTGTGGGCGCAACTCGCCAAAAAGGTCGGTGCTAATGTGTGATGTATCCATGTGAAAAATAAAACACCCGCTTGTGTCCGAAGCGGGTGAAACAGTGCTGGTTAATTGCGCCTCG
Source organism: Anaerolineae bacterium (assembly GCA_018500105.2). Taxonomy (GTDB): domain Bacteria; phylum Chloroflexota; class Anaerolineae; order J036; family Brachytrichaceae; genus AQU-03. Next base: position 16,774 of record JAHBAL020000147.1, on the reverse strand, counting down.
TTACGGCGCAGCTTCGGGGTGTCGGCAGCCAGTGGCGGCTTGATCTTGCTCAGACCATAAGTTTTGCAATCGTTTGTGTGACATGGGCTTATTTTGACCGAAGATATGGGCGATGTCAAGGGGCTTGGCTTGACAAAATTTTGACATTTGGACTTTCATTTTTACATCACACCGCACTTAATATCTGCTGCCAAGGTCAATTTTGCGCTGGATTTGCAATAAAGCACGCCATTTTTAACCCTAGACGCAGGCGGACTATGCCGCCAACGCCTCGACAAACGTCACTGCCGTCTTGGCGCGAACCTCATCCAACGTCGCGCCGGGCATCAGTTCGAGCAAATGCAACTGCTCGCCGACAAATTTAAACACCGCCAACTCGGTGATGATCATGTCAACCGTGCCCAAGGCGGTGAGCGGCAAGGTGCATTGCGGCACGAGCTTGGATGCGCCTTCGTCGTCGGTGTGGGTCATGGTGATAATGAGGCGTTTGGCCCCGCTGGCCAAATCCATTGCCCCACCCACGCCGAGCAATGGCTTGCCGGGCACGGCCCAGTTTGCCAAATTACGCGCAGCGTCCACTTGTAGCCCGCCCATAATCGCCACATCAACATGCCCGCCGCGAATCATGGCGAATGAGTCGGCGCTGTCGAAATAGCTCGCACCGGGCAAGGCCGTCACCGGAATCTTGCCCGCATTAACCGGATAATCTAACGCGCCGCCGTCGGTTGGCGCAGGGCCAATGCCCAACATGCCGTTTTCGGTATGCAAAATAATGCCGTGTTCGGGCGTGATCAAATCGGCTACCAAGGTCGGGATGCCGACACCCAAATTCACCACATCGCCGCGCTTCAGCTCTTTCAAGGCTCGTCGCGCCATATTCATGCGGCTTTCGCTCACTCGCCGCGCCCCGCCTTTCACCGATGCCGATGAGCCGAGGTCTTCGAGGGTCAATTTGGCTTGCACCAAATAATCAACATAATTGCCCGGTGTATGCACCTCGTTGGGGTCGAGTGACCCAAGCGGCACAAGATGCTCAACCTCGGCAATGACGAGGTCGGCAGCGGTTGCCATGGCTTTGTTGAAATTTTGCTCGGTCAGCCGATAGACCAAATTGCCTGCTGTGTCGGCTTTCCATGCCCGCACAAAAGCCACATTGGCCCGCAAGGCCGGGACCAACACATGCAGTTTGCCGTTGATGATTTTGGTTTCGGCGTCTTTGGCGATGACGGTTCCGGCGGCGCTCTGGGTGTAAAAGCCGCCAATACCGGCCCCACCCGCCCGAATCGCTTCGGCCAGCGAGCCTTGCGGGATGAGTTCAAAGTCAATTGCGCCGCTTTGGGCAGCGGCAACGGCTTCGGGGTTGCTGGTAAAAAACGAGCCGATGGCCTTTTTGATTTGGCCGCGTCGCAACATGCGCCCGCCGCCAATGCCCGCCTCACCGACATTGTTTGCAATATAGGTGATGTCTTTAATATTGGTCTCGGCCAACGCATGAAGCAAATGCACCGGATTACCGGTCATACCAAAGCCGCCCACCATGAGCGTGTCGCCGTCTTTTACCAACGCGGCGGCTTCGTGAACTGAAATTTGTGGAACTGTTTTCATAGTATAAAAGGGGGGAAGTTGAGTGGTTGGTTAGTTGATTGGTTGATTGGTTGACTGATTACAGGTTTTTGGGTGGAAAGTTGTAAAGCAGCAGAATTTCCACCTGCCATTTTGCAACGACTCAACTAATCAACCACTCAACTAATAAACCAATCATTAAACAACTCAATCACTCAACTTCGCCGCCTAAAACGTTATCAATCAATTGTTGGGTAATGCCCAAATAACCGGCCTCGTCGCGCAGGGCATCCCAATCGAGGGCGAGGTTTGTCTGGGTGCGTAACACATCTATCACATGCACTTTATCGCGGGCTGCGATAAGGCACGCATCGCGCAACACTTGTTTGGCGCGGGCACGCCCCAGCACGGGCGCAAGCGCAAAACTGAGGCGTTCGGCCAACATTAGGCCATGAGAAGCGTTTACATTGGCCCGCATTTGGGCCACATCCACTTGCAGGTTGTTGGCAAGAAAGTGCGCACGTGCCAAGGCGCTGGCGGTTAGGCCCACCATTTGCGGCAAAGCCAGCCACTCCATTTGCCAGCCATGCGTGGCGCGTTCATGTTCATGAATCATGGCGTTGTGCATATTTGCCAACAAACCGGCATTGGTGCGGGCCGCCGCCACAATTAGCTCGCTGATGATGGGGTTGCTTTTTTGCGGCATGGTGCTGCTGCCGCCACGCGCTGGGTCGTTCGATTCGCTTAGCTCGCCGACTTCGCTTTGCGCCATCAAAATGATGTCTTGCGCCATTTTTGCCAAACTGCCCGTAACCAGCGATAGCCAACCCGCACACTCAACCAGCGCATCGCGTTGGGTATGCCAAGGCATGGGCGGCACGCCCAAATTTAATTGATGTGCCAGACCAGCCTGCACCCGCTCGCCCCATTCACCCAACGAAGCCAATGTGCCCGCCGCGCCGCCCAATTGCACCACCAACAAACGCGGCAACAATTGCGTCAATCGCTCTTGGTGGCGAATGAGGGGGGCGAGCCAATTAGCGACTTTTAGCCCGAACGTGATGGGCAGCGCGTGTTGCGAATGGGTGCGCCCAGCCATTAGGGTGTGCCGATGGGCGGCAGCGAGCGCCGACAGTTGGGCGTTTAGCGTTAGCAATTGCGATTGCAATAGGGCCAACGCCTCACGCAATTGCATTACCAACGCTGTGTCAATGATGTCTTGCGTAGTCGCGCCCCAATGCACATATTCAGCCGCCTCGCCCCCCACCTGCCCGCGCAATTGCCGCACCAATTCGATGATGGGAAAGCCGTCGCGCTCAACCGCCTGCGCGAGTTGGGTTTGATCTACCGCCAAAGTCGCCGCAGCGTTTGCAATGGCTTGGGCGGCGGCAGCCGGAATCACGCCCACTTCGCCTTCGGCCAATGCCAAAGCTGCCTCGACTCGCAACAGTTGCGCAATGCCATTGTCTTCGCCAAAAATGCGGGCAATAGCGGGCGTGGTGAATTGGGTGGGGATGCGCATGAATCAAAATTTTTTAGGGCGTAAAAAACACGGTTTCGCCTTGGCCTTGCAAAACAAGATTAAAGCGATAGGTGGGCAACCCATTTGTGGTCACCAGCGGCGCAATGAGCGTGTCGCGGCGCTCTAGCGGCACCAGCGAAAGCACGGCGTCATCGGCATTGGCTGCGGCCTCGTCGCCAAAATACATACGGGTATTGGCATGAATCAACATACCGCGTGAAAATACGCGCACATTGACATGCGGGGCTTGGCCTTCGACCCGTCCGGGTTTTACGGTCTGAAATTCAAAACGGCCCTCATTAACGGTGTCGCAACGGCCTAAGCCGCTAAAGTTTGGGTCGGCTTTGGCGCAATTTGGGTCCGCCGGATGATTATGGTAACCGTTGGCATCGGCCTGCCAAATTTCAAGCATCGCGTCTGGCACAGGCACGCCGTCACCATCCAGCACCGTGCCGACGATGAGAATACGTTGGCCTTGTGCGCCATCACGCACCAAGGTGGGAATGAATGGCTTGCCGGGTCGAATTAGCCCATCATAAAAAAACGGGCCTACTGTTTGGGAAGGGGTTTGGGTAATCATAATTATTCAAATACCGTCATCTTGCTGCCACACAACACAATATCAAACCGATAGCCGAGCGCCCATTCGGGCTGGGTGACATCGTGCGCATACGACGAAATCATGCGCTCGCGGGCCTCGGTGTCGGCAATGCTGTTGTAAATGGGATCAAGCGCCAGCAAAGGATCGCCCGGAAAATACATTTGGGTGACCAAGCGCGACATGATATTGGCCCCAAACACCGAAAAGTGAATGTGTTGCGGTCGCCACGCATTTGAGTGGTTGCGCCAAGGATATGCGCCCGGCTTGATGGTGATGAACTGATATTCACCGTTGGCATTGGTCAGCACCCGCCCTGCGCCGGTAAAATTGGGGTCGAGCGGGGCATCGTGTTGGTCAACTTTGTGAATGTAACGCCCACACGCATTGGCTTGCCACACTTCCAGCAAGGCATTAGGCACGGCTCTGCCGCTGTCGTCCAACACTCGCCCAGTCACAATAATGCGCTCGCCAATCGGCTGACCATTGCGCACCGCATTGCGCGACAAGTCATGATCAAGCGGGCCAATATCACCTGTGCCATACACTGGGCCAGTGAGTTCGCTGAGGGTATGCGGCAACGGGATAAGCGGTTGCTGCGGGGCACGCTTGACCGTGCTCGTATAAGCCGGGTGCAGGTATTTGGGCTGCCCCTTCCAATTGATTCGTGAAAGTAATTGTTTGATTGTCATGATAATTTAAGGGGGTAGGGGGCGGGGGCAAAGTTGCAAGTTGCAGGTTGCAGGTTGCAGGTTGCAGGTTGCAACTTTGCCACTTGCCACTTTCAACTCTGCCACTTGCCACTTTGCCACTTTGCAACCTGCAACTTTGCCACTTTGCAACCTGCAACTCTGCCCCTTGCCACCCTACTACTTCATTTCTAAATAAGTGCGTTTGGCGACGGCAAATGCCACATTGGCCGCTGGCACACCGGCATAAACCGCCACTTGCATCAGCGCCTCTTTTACCTCGTCAGGGGTCACCCCCGTATTCTGGGTGGCGCGAATGTGCATCGCAAGCTCATGTTCTTTGCCCAGCGCCGCCATCAGGGCGATGGTCAACAAATGCCGCGTCTTGCGATCAATACCGCCGCGTGTCCAAACGCTGCCCCATGCGGTTTCGGTAATAAATTGTTGAAAGTCGGCGTCAAACTCGGTTTTATTGGCCTCGGCACGATCAACGTGAGCGTTGCCCAATACCGCACGACGCACCGCCATACCGGCTTCCATTTTAGATTTTGGATTTTGGATTTTAGCTTGCAGAAAAGCGGCAATCGCTTTTACCATCGCAACGGGCTGCTCGATACAGGGCAAATGAGCGGCGTTAGCGATAAGCGCAAATTCGGCATGAGCGATCAGCCCCGCCAGTGTGCGATTGAGTTCGGGCGAAGTGCTGCTGTCGCTGTCGCCGCACAAAACGAGTGTCGGGCAGGTCAGGCGGGCCAAATGCTCGGTTTGGTCACAATCGCGCAAGGCCGCGCATGTGCCCGCGTAACCTGCTACCGGCGTGCGAGCCAACATATTGCGCCAGCCAGCGCGGGTTGGTGCGGGCAAAGCCGCTGTAAACCATCGGGCAACGACCATATCGGCGATGCTCTCGACACCATGCTGTGTCACCGCCGCGATGCGATCATCCCAGCTTTGGGTCGTGCCAATGCGTGCGCCGGTATCGCACAACACCAGCGCCGTCACCCGTTGCGGTTGCCATAGCGCCAATTCTTGCGCGATCATGCCGCCCACCGAAATGCCGATCAGGGTGGCCTGTGCAATGTCAAGCGCGTCCATCAATCCCAACAAATCGGCAGCATGGTCGCGCATGGTGTAGGGCGCGGGCGGGGCTTCGCTCAGGCCATGCCCGCGTTTGTCATAGCGCAACACGCGGTGCGTGGCTAAAAACGGCTGGGCGACCTTGTCCCAAATTCGCCAATCGCTGCCGAGCGAATTGATAAAAATCAGCGTGTCGCCGGATTTGTTGCCCTTCTGGGTGTAATGCAAGGTGAGGTTATTTGTCGTAATAAACATATCATTCTTATTTGGGTTAACAATATCCCAAAAAAGTGGATGGTTTTCGCCGATTTCCCTATCCCTTCTCAAGCTACGCTTGAGAAGGGATAGGGAAATCGGCAATCCACAATTTTTACCCGTGTGGGGTATAGATTAAATACAACGCCCGCCATCCACCTCTAAACACACGCCGGTGATAAATTCAGCCTGGTCTGAGATTAGAAATAGTGCGGCCTTAGCCACGTCGTCGGGGGTGCATAGCCGACCCAACGGCACGGTGTCAATAAAACGCTGGCGGGCGGCAGCAGCATCGCCCGCCGCCAACATCTGTTGCATCAGCGGGGTGTCGGCAACTGTCGGACACAGCGCATTGACGCGAATACGATCTGGCGCGAGTTCGACCGCCATTGACTTGGTGAGCGTGATTACCGCGCCCTTGCTGGCGTTATACCACGCCAACCCCGGGCGGGGGCGAATGCCGGCGGTGGAGGCCATGTTGAGGAAAACCCCGCCGCCTTGCTGCCGCATGACCGGAACCACATGCACAGCCGCATGGTATGCGCCCTTGACATTCACCGCAAACACCCGATCAAAGGTTGCTTCGTCAGCTTGCTCCAACGGCGAAATTTTGTAAATGACGCCAGCATTATTGACCCAAACATCGAGCCGCCCATAAGCGGCCAATACGTTGCTCACCAGCGCCGCTACCGATGCGCCATTGGTCACATCCACTTGCGCAGCCAACGCCTGACCGCCCGCCGCCACAATTTCAGCCGCCACCACATGGGCCGCCGCCAAATTAAGATCGGCCACCACGACCGCGCACCCATGCGGCACAAAATTTGCCGCGATATGCTTCGCCATTGCAGCCCCAAACCCACTGCCAGCCCCGGTAATGACAATTACTTTGTTACTCATTGTTTAATTCGACAGCACCTGATGTAAAACAGTGGGCTGCGTTAGCAAAATACGCGCTACGCCAACCACATCAACCAAACCCAGCCGCACCGCCGCCCGTGCCACATTCGGCAGCCATTGTTGCAAATAACTGTAACCCGACCCGACGACTGTGAGTTCGGGACAAGCCTGTTTGAGCGCAGCAGTCACCGCAATATGCCGCGCCACGCCCAGCAAGGGTTCTTCGGGGCTAAGGTATTCACCGGCCCGAACCGCCAGTTGTGGGCGCTGCAAATGCCAATTTTTATACGGGCTGCCGCCGCTCAAACAGACCAAATGCACACCCAACGCATACAAATGCCGCACAAACTCAATCGGCTCAGTCAAATCCAATTGCCCGTGCAGATCGCAACCAAAGCCAAATGGGTAACTGTCGTAAGTCACCGGCTGTCCAACACCGGATTCGTCGGCCTGATATGGCAAGCCATCGAATACGCTGGCCCGCACAGCAACTTGCAAGGTTGGCACACGCGCTTTTGCACGCTGCACAATTTCACGGATGAAACGGGTGCGATTTTCGAGCGAACCGCCAAATGCGCCCGTGCGCGTTTTTGCGCACAAAATCTCGTGCCCAAAATAACCATGACACGACTTAATATCAACAAATTGGAAACCAGCTTGCGCCGCCAAGACCGCCGATGCCACAAAATCGTCAATGAGCGTTTCGATCTCATCGTCACTCGCAACAGTATCTTGGGCGGTTAACCCATATTGGGGGTCTAAAAATGGGTGATGATGGGCGATGAAAGGCGTGCGCACCCCATCGGCGCGATGACGCGACAAACGCCCCGCGTGGGTAAGCTGCAAGCCAATGTGCAAGTCATCCGTTCGCCCAAACGCCTGCGCATGGGCCGCGACTGCTGTTTCGCGCAAACGCGCAATCGCCTCAACCGTGTGCGCATTCAAAATAAGCTGGGTCGGGCTACTGCAAGCATCCTTACGCACCGCCGCCGATTCGGTCCACAATAATTTTGCACCGCTGCGCCCAAACGCTCGCCAACGGGCAAAGGTGGCCTCAGTGGGCAAGCCGTCGGCGGTGCAATCCCAGCCTTCCATCGGCAAAACGGCAAAGCGATTGCCAATGCGATGGCCTTGCACGGCGAGCGATGTTGCCAATGGCGCATCCGGCCCGCGCTGCAATTCAGCATCAAAGGGCAATTGCACGCCCCATTCGGCCAAATATGCCAAAAACGCATCTATCGAATGCAGCATTGAAAGGGGTTTGTAAGAAGGAAGGGATGACATAAAATTTTAACGAAGCGATGAGTTATGAATTATGAATTATGAGTTATGAATTTCGTCTCATAATTCATAACTCATAACTCATAACTCATAACTCACAACTTATCGCACAAGCCTTCTACCAACAGCGGCACAATCTCATTGCAATCGCCCACAATGCCAAAGCTGGCAACGCCGAAAATGGGCGCACTGGGGTCGCGGTTGATGGCGACGACACAACGCGCCGCCCGCAACCCAAAGCGATGTTGCACCGCGCCCGATAACCCAACCGCCACATACAATTGCGGCTGCACACTTTGCCCAGTCAAGCCCACTTTTTGCGCCAAAGGCAGCCAGTTGTCGTTCACCACCGCGCCAGTGCCCGCCACCACCCCGCCCAGCGCCGCCGCCAAGGGCCCGAGCAAGCGATGTAGATTTGAGTCAGTAGACAGACCACGCCCACCTGCCACGATCACATCGGCGCTCGGCAATGGCGAGCCAGATGCAGACAGGGGCCGATGAGTATTAACGATGGGCAAAACGCCATTGGCCCGCAATGCCTGTAACAAGGCTTGCGCTTGTTCGGTGGCTGTGCCGGTCAACATTCGGCAAGCGGCTTTGGCGGGCGCTGGCTTTTGGTTCGTAGCGGCAGCCGAGTCAAACAAGGCTGCGCCTTTTTTGAGCAACCCGCGTGCCACAATGGTGCGATGAATTTCAGAGGTGCCGTCGTAAATGCGATAAATACGGGCATCACGATACATGCGTTCAACGGGCACATCGCGGGCATAGCCAGTGCCGCCAAACACCTGCACCGCCCGATCCGCCACCCGCCCCAGCATTTCAGCCGCGTCAATCTTGACCATCGAAATCCATTCGCGTCCATCTCGGTTTTGGTCCAGCTCCCACGCCGCACGGTGCAACAATAACCGCGTATGGTTGATCTCGATGCCACTATCCACAATCATGGCTTGCACCAATTGAAAATCGCCAATCGGCTTGCCAAATTGCTGGCGCTCATTGGCCCAGTCAATCATCAATTGCAACAAGCGGCTGGCTTTGCCCACCGCCCGCGCCCCCACTTGGGCCAAACGCACCCGCCCCAGCACTTCGAGCGCCAAACGCAGCCCGCGCCCCTCGCCGCCGAGCAGGCGTTCGGGGCCAAGTCGCACCTCATCAAAAAACAAATCGCAATGGCTGGTTCCCACCAAACCCATCATGAGGCGGTCACGCCCAATCGTTACGCCAGCATCGGCTTTATCTACCAAAAATAGCGAGACATGTTTGGGGCGTGCGGCAGGGTCGGTAACAGCAGAGACAACAAAAAAATCGGAAAATGCGGCATCGCTGATGAAATATTTATGGCCGGTGAGCACCCAGCCGTCGCCATCGCGCACGGCGCGAGTGCGGATGCCCGCCGCATCTGACCCAGCTTCGGGTTCAGTAATGGCGATCGAAGCGGTGCGCTCGCCTTGCACACAGGGCAACAACCAACGCTTTTTCTGCTCATCATCCCCTTCAAGTAACACCTCATATACATTGCCAAACGCACGGCGCACGAGAATGTCTTTGGCATGGCCGTATTGCTCCTCAACCAACATGGTGTCGAGGGCGCTTAGGCCGCCGCCGCCGTATTGCTTGGGAATGTTAAGGGCATATAAGCCTTGGGCCTTGGATTTTTCAAAAATCGCTTTTGCGGTGGCTGGGGCCAGCGAGCCGGTCTGCTCAATTTCATCTTCGAGCGGCAATAACTCGGTCTGCACAAACTCGCGCACGGTTTGGACCAGTTGTTGCTGGGCGGGGGAAAGGTCAAAGTTCATAATTGATGAAAAGTCAAAATACGATTAATCAGCTTCAGAATAAAGCACCCCATCGGCGCACAAGGCATCAATTTCGGCGGGGGCGTAGCCCAAATCAGCCGCAATGCTGCGATTGTGCTGCCCAAGCAAGGGGGCCGGAACTGCGGTGATGGCGTTTGTGTCGCAATCTGACATGCGGAAAGGCAGATTGGGCAGTTTGATTTTGCCCGCCACCGGATGGTCTTGCTCGATCATCATGCCACGTGCGATGATTTGCGGGTCAGCAACCACTTCGTCAATGCGCTGAATTTTGGCGCACGGCACATCAATGGCATCGAGCGCTTGCAAACACTCGGTCACGCTGCGGGCCTCTGTCCACGCCCGCACCACCGGCAAAATTTCGAGCCGATGTTTGTTGCGGCCTGCGGTTCCATAAAAGCGCGTGTCAGCCGCAAACGCCTCGCCGCCAATCAAACGCGCCAAGCGTTTCCACGCATCATCCGCCTGAGCCGCGATCACCAAATCACCATCGGTGGCGCGAAATACGCCATATAAAGTCGAGGTGGGCAGATCGTGCCCAGTCTGCACCGGCACTTCGACCCCGCCCGACAAGGTATAACATTGCACAGCATATTCGTGCATTGACACCAAACAGTCATACAATGCCAAATCAATATGCTGCCCGCGTCCCGATTTAATGCGCCCCAACAGCGCCGCGCAAATGAGGCCGACGCCCTGACTGCCGGTATACATATCACCCAACGCGATACGCAAAATGGGCGGGGCTTCGCCCGGCACGCCGACCATGTGCATAATGCCGCTTTTGGCTTCAGCGATCAGCCCAAACCCAGCGCGATGCGAATCGGGGCCGGTGTGCCCATAGGCAGAGATCGAGCAATAGACCAAGCCCGGGTTGCGGGTTGCCAAGGATTTGTAGCCTAAACCGAGTTTGTTTAACACACCCGGGCGATAATTTTCGATAAACACATCGGCGCTGTCGGTCAATTTGTGCATGAGGGCCAAGCCACGCGGGTCTTTCAAATTGATACACAGGCCTTTTTTGCCCATGTTTTGCTGCATAAAATAGCCGCTTTGCCCGTTTACGTGATACGGATGTTGGCGAACTGCGTCGCCCTCGGTGGGGCGCTCGACCTTGATGACCTCGGCGCCCAACGCGGCCAAACAACGGCCAATATATGGCCCAGCCAAAAAATGGCTGTAATCAATGACACGGATGCCGGTCAGGGGTAAGGCTTGGCTCATCTATTATTTACTCCAAAACTATAAAAATATCGCTACACAAAAATTATTTGTCCAGACCGCGCCGATTCGAGCAAGGCCAATACCGTCGCCAGCGAACGCGCCGCATCTTGAACTGTCACCAGCGGCGGTTCTGTGCCTTGAATGACATGGCAAAAATGCGTTAATTGGCGGGCCAAGGGGTCGGCGTGTTCAACGACGATCTGCGTTTGGGTCATCGGGTGCTGCCAGCCCGCTTTCGCCGCATCCAGAAATTGCCACAAGTGCATGGATGGAAAAGCCAAAGCCCCTGCCGTGCCAGCAAAGTGATAGCAATTTTGCTCGCTGGAAAAATACATCGGGTTCTCTTTGGCGGTTTGCTCATAAGACCAAGGGGCTGCCACCGCATCTGACGCCAACACGGTGCCCAGTGCGCCATTGGCAAAGACCAAATTGGCTGACAAAGTATCTTCTACGTCAAACTGTCGAACGGATGAGCGGCTTTGTGCATACACCTGTGTAATCTCGCCACACATAAAACGCAGCCCATCAATATCGTGAATGAGGTTGATTAGGGTTGGCCCGCCGATATTTTTTTGGCTGCGCCAACCCACCTCAAAATAATCATCTGGCTTTTTGAGCAAAAATTGTGCCATGACCGCAACCAATTGCCCCAAAGCGCCCTCGGCAATCATGGCCCGCGTTTTTTGGATGAGCGGGCTGTGCCGCCGATGATGCCCAACCAACGCCCGCACCTTATATTTTTCGGTCGCAACGATGATTTGTTGTGCGCGAGCCAAACTATCGGCAACAGGTTTTTCGATCAGCATATGCACGCCATGTTGGGCGCATAATTCGGCATGATCGGCGTGAAGGTGATTGGGGCTGACAATAATCGCCCCATCTGGCTTTTCGGCCAGCAACATGGTTTCGATATCGGTGTAAAACCGCGTATCAAAACGCGCCGCCACGTTCGCTTGTTGTGGGTTGGCATCTGCCATCCCCACCAAACGGCACAGCGGATTATTTTTTATCACAGCGGCGTGGTTTTGCCCCATCGCCCCTGCGCCAATAATAACAAGGTTTAGCATCAGTAGTCAGTAGTCAGTAGTCAGTAGCCAGTAGCCAGTAGCCAGTAGCCAGTAGTCAGTAGCCAGTATCAAATAGTTTGGCTCAACACAAATACTCGGTGAACACACAACCAATCTGACGACTGACTACTGGTTACTGACTACTGATTACTCACCTGCACTGCCCCACCCAAAAACAAATGCCCAATTTCGGGGTGGTTCAAAACACTATCGGCAGTGCCATCTAAAGCCAAACGACCTTGTTGCAGCACAATGCCATAATCTGAAATCGCAAGCGCTTTTTTGGCGTTTTGCTCAATCAGCAAAATCGTAACGCCGTTATCACGCAGTTTTAGCAACAAATCGAACGCCTGCTGTGCCATAATGGGCGATAACCCAATGGACGGCTCGTCAATGAGCAACAACTTTGGCTCTAGCAACATCGCCCGCCCAATCTCCAACATTTTTTGCTCACCGCCGCTTAGCGTTCCAGCTTGGGCTTTGGCGCGGGTCTTGAGAATGGGAAATTGCTTGTAGACCGCCTCCATGCGTTGGCGGGTTTCTGGCAAATTGTTGAGGCTAATGCCGCCAAATTCCAAATTGTGTTCAACGGTTAATGACGGAAAAATATTGCGGCCTTGCGGCACATAAGCCATGCCTTTGCCCAGCAGCCCCAATGGTTTTTGCCCGGCAATGTTTTCGCCGTTAAATATAATTTTGCCTGCGCGAACGGGCAACATGCCAAATAGGGTCTTGAAAAATGTGGATTTACCCGCGCCATTTGGGCCGATCACCGTCGTGAGTGCGGCTTTGCGCACCGACAAGGTCGTGCCATTCAAAATGGTGGTTTGACCATAACCAGCCACAAGGCCCTCGGTACTAAGAATAATATCGTGCATATTAGCTCCCCAAATAGGCCTCAATCACTTTCGGGTCATTGCGAATTTGATCCGGCGTACCGCTCATTAACACCTGACCTTCGGCCAAGACAATGATGCGATGCGCAACTTCAAAGATAAACTCCATGTTGTGCTCGATCACCACCAGCGTCGTGCCGCGTTTTTTGTTTAGCTCAACCAATCGCGATTTGACATCGGCCAACATAGACAGGTTGACGCCACCGGCTGGCTCATCGAGCATCACCACTTCTGGGTTGCCCATGAGTGCCATCGCAATATCGAGCAATTTTTGTTGCCCATAACTCAACATACCCGCTGGTGTGTTTGCCAAATGCCCCAAGCGAAAATCTTCGATCATGCGTTCCACATCTGGCATTAGGCCGAGGTCGGGGCGCATAAAAAGCTGCGAGAACAGATTGCCTTTGTGGGCCTGCGCAGCTGCCAACAGGTTTTCGCGCACGGTCATGGATGAAAACACTTGCAAAAGCTGGAAGGTGCGACCCAGCCCAGCCAATGCAAGCTGTGACGGCAGCCAACCGCTCACATCTTTGCCTTTCAGCTTGACCTTGCCTTTATTTGGCTTGATTTGGCCCAAAATGCAGTTGAACAATGTGGTTTTGCCACAACCGTTGGGGCCGATCACCCCCAATACTTCACCACGATAGACATCGAACGAGACCCCGCGCACCGCTTGCACCGCGCCATATGATTTTTGAATATCGTCAACGTGTAAAACCACTTCTGCGCTGGATTTGGGCGCTTGTGCTTCAGATGGCTGATTCATGCGGCCTCCTTACGAATAAAGCGTTGAGCGATGATTGGCTCTAAGCCAGCGATGCCTTTCGGCAAATAACGGATCAACAACATGACCATTAATGAGAAGATGACCAAATAGTAGTCGTCTAAGAAGCGCACCCATTCGGGGAATAAGGTGACAAAAAAAGCGCCGATAAATGGCCCAACCAATGTGCCACGCCCGCCCACAACAACCATTAACAAGAACATGAGTGAGCGTGTCACCGCAAATGGGGCCGGCTCGATAAACTCGATGAGCGGCGCATAAACCACACCGGCAATGGCGGCAATGCCTGAGCCAAGCGCAAATGCCAGCAAGGTGTAATTGGTGACCGAAATGCCCAAGCTTTCGGCACGGGCTGGGTTGTCGCGCAAGCATTTAAAGGCGCGTCCCCAAGGGCTACGTAACATAAACCATACCGCCAGCGTGACCAAGCCTAACATCACCATACAAAAATAGTAATAGTTGATGTTGGAATCGAGTGATAGGCCGAAAATGCTGGGCCGGGTAATATTGCGAATGCCAAATGTGCCGTTGGTTAGCCATTCTTCATTGCGAATTAATAGCATAATCAAGCCGTTAAAGCCAAGCGTGACGAATGATAAGTAATGACTGCGTACACGCAACGCCGGAAACCCGATGAGCGCCCCGATCAAGGTGCAAGACACTGCCGCGATAATCATCGCCAACCAAAAATTAGTGCCAGCCTGCACAAGCAGGGTTGAAATATACGCGCCTAAGCCCATAAAGGCGGCTTGAGCCAGCGAAATTTGACCCGCGTAGCCGAGTGTCAGATTAAGCCCTTGAACGGCGATGGTATAGACCGACCACAAGCAAAGCAAAATCAAGCCATAGTTTCTGAGGCTAAATGGGGCAATCAATAACCCGATCACGGCCAAGGCTAAGCTGCCCAATTTGATGGCTTGCCATGCCGGATGGACGGTTTGCTTGACCAGTTTTTTGCCATGAATATTGGTATCGAGACCGGTTTTCATATGCGGCGCTCCTCTCGACGGCCAAACAGACCTTCGGGTTTGAACAAAATGACAATAATGAGTAGCAGCAACGGCAAGGCGGTGCGATATTGGGTGGAAATGTAAAACGCCATCATGTTGTCAAGCACACCAATGAGAAAACCGCCGATCAAGGCCCCACGCACTTGGTTAAACCCGCCGACAATGGCGGCCATAAAGGCCACTTGGCCGAAAATTTCGCCATTGCTAAATTTGGCAGAATAAGTGGGCGTGATCAACATACCCGCTACTGTGACTAATACCGCGTTGAGCATGAAGGTATACAAAATCATACGATCAACATCAATGCCCAAGATTCGTGCTACGTCGGTATTTTGCGCGGTCGCTTCCATACAGCGCCCAATAAAGGTGCGATTTAAAAACCATTGCAATGCAGCAATCACGATCAAGGACATGACGAGAATGGCAATTTCGTTGGCCGAAATCAACGCGCCGCCAATATTAAAGACGGTGTCGGGCACGAGTTTGGGGAACGGCAAAGGAAATGCGCCAGCGATGAGTCTGAATCCTTCACGCAGAAAAATGCCCAAGCCAACGGTTGCAATCACGAGGGAAAAGTCGCCTGCTTTTAGCAAAGGGTCAACCAAAACGCGCTTAAACACAAAGCCCAGCAAAAACATGACGATAGGCAATGCGATGATAAACGCCGGTAGCACCCCAACACCCAACAGATGAATAATGCCAAGAATGATAAAGCTCGCCACCATCATAAATTCGCCTTGGGCAAAGTTGATTGCGCCCGCGGTTTGCCACAATAAGGCAAACCCGACCGCAGCCAAGGCATAAATGGAGCCGGTGGCAATGCCAGAAATAAGGAGTTGGAGAAAAATTTCCATCAGTAGTCAGTAGTCAGTAGCCAGTAGTCAGTAGTTAGATGTCAGTAGTCAGTAGTCAGTAGCCAGATGTCTGACTACTGACATCTGACTACTGACTACGCCATCAATTATTTCTTATCGCCACAAGTGCCGCCGAGTGGGGGCAAGACCTTAGAAATAACTTGCTTGCCGCCTTGAACTTCGGCCAAGAAGCTGTCGCGGTCAACGTCACCCTTCTCGTCAAACATCACATCCATCAACACACCGGGTTCATCTTTGGTGGTGATCTTGGTGCAGTGCAAGCCATCGGCCAGTGCTTGCGAATCAAACTTGCCAGTGCGCTCGGTGATCTCTTTCACAAAGAATAGCGCAATATAGCCCTTGATGCCGTTGTGGTCAGACTTATACTTGTATTTGGCCTCGAATTTCTTGCCAAATTCTTGAATAGCTGGCACAGGCGCATCCACCGACAAACCAACGTGGCCTTGCACGCCATTGGCGGCATCGCCTGCAATCTTGAGCACTTGAGCGCCCAACAAAGTGGTTTCGCCGTAGATTGGCTTCTTGTAGTTTTGCTTGCGCAACTCTTGCAAGGTGCGAGCGCTTTCTTCTTCGTTCAAGTAAACAAACAAGGCATCGGCATTGCTGTTGATCACCTTGAGCACGTCCGGCGCAAAGTCGGTTTGCTTTTCTTCAGTTGACAAATCGGCCACAACCTTGATGCCAGCCTTCTCAAACTCTTTCATGGCAGTGGTGCGTCCACCTTTACCAAAGTCGTTGTTAACATACATCACCGCAATGCTCTTGGCATTGGTTGACTTGATGTAATTTACCAACTTGGGCATTGAGCTGGCTTGGCTAAATGAGGTGCGGAACAAATAGTCATTCTTTTGTTGGGTCAAGTTAACCGCTTCGCCGCCCATGATTTGGGGCACTTTGGCGCGTTGGGCTTCTACTTGGTTGACAATGATCGAACCAGAGAACAATGGCCCAAGAATGGCATATGGCTTCAAGTCTAAGCCTTTGGCAATCAAGGCTTTTGAATTGCTGGGGTCACTGGCGGTATCGTAAATCTCAAACTTCACTTGGCGGCCCAAAATGCCACCGGCGGCGTTGATCTCTTCGCGGGCCAATTCTAGGCCATCGCGCCAAGGCGTTCCGGCGGCAGTGCCTGCACCCGACAATTCGGCGGGCACAATGAACAAGACCGGTTCGGTGCTGGCGGCGGGTTTGGCGGGCGCAGCCGGGGCCGTTGTGGGCG
>JAHBAL020000389.1 GCA_018500105.2 Anaerolineae bacterium | reverse complement strand
TTTGCCGTGCAGCAAATGCGTCTCGAAAAATTGCGGCGAGGCCCAGCCCGCCGACCATGCGGGCGAAATTAGCCCGATGAGAAAATTGTCGGTGGTGAGCCGCGCCGCCAGTGCCACCAAAATGGTGGTGACTGGGGCAAAGAATGTGCCAAGATTGAAAAAATGAATGTCGGCGATGTAAGAGAGCAAATTTCGGCGTGTGTCAATACGCGCCGGAGCGGCTACGGCTGCGGTCGTAGGGGAATCGGAGGGTTGAGTTTTTGAAAGGCTGTCCACAAGTTGTTGTATGATTGCCCGCTGATTTTGCGAGCCATGAGTCAGACTGCCAAAACCTTTGCGGAGAAAGCACTCGCCCGCGCGTCGGGAAATTCCAGTGTTTCGACCGGACAGATTGTTGACGTTGCGCCAGACGTCGTGCTAAGCCATGATAACACTGCTGCGATTTGGAAACTTTTTAAGCAACTCGGTGTTGAACGGGTAAAGTATCCCGAACGCCTGTGCATTACGCTTGACCACGCGGCGCCAGCCCCAACCACGCAACATGCCCAAAACCATGCCGATGTGCGGCGTTTTGTGGCCGAGCAAGGGGTGAAACATGCGTTTGAGGTCGGGCGCGGAATTTGCCATCAAGTGCTGAGCGAAGAGGCGTTGGTGTTGCCGGGCCAAACTATTTTAGGGGCCGATAGCCACACCACGCATTATGGTTGGCTGGGCGCATTTGGCGCGGGGGTAGGGCGAAGCGAGGTGGCGGCATTGTGGGCCACCGGCGAGCTTTGGTTGCGCGTGCCCGAAGCGATGCAAACTGAGCTAACGGGCAAATTTGCGCCGGGTGTCACTGCCAAAGATTTTTGCTTGCAACTGATCGGCAAATTGGGTGCGGATGGCGGTTTGTATCAGTCCATTGAATTTTGTGGCGATGGCGTAGATCAGTTGAGCATGAATGATCGGATGACCATTCCGAACATGATGGCCGAATTTGGCGCAAAAAATGCGTATTTGCCTCCGAACGAGATGGTGTTTGATTATCTCGCCAAGCGATTGGCGCGGCGCTTGGGTGGCACGGCGGCACACTATTTGCCGCAATTGCAAGCCCAAGCCATTTATCCCGATGCAGATGCGGTCTATGCGTCTCGCCACCGTTTTGATTTAGCGCAATTTGAGCCGATGGTGGCTTGCCCGCACCGCGTAGACAACGTTGTGCCGGTTAGTCAACTGAAGGGCGTGCGCGTGCATCAGGCCTTTTTGGGCACATGCACCAACGGGCGGCTCGAAGATATTGCGGCAGCGTGCGCAGTGTTGCGCGGCAAGAAAATCGCCGCTGGTACACGTTTTTTGGTGTTGCCCGCCTCATCTGAGGTGATGCGTGAGGCGACAGCGTTGGGGTATGTGGGGGAATTGTTGGATGCTGGCGCTGTGGTTGGCATTCCGAGTTGTGGCCCGTGTATGGGCAATCATATGGGTGTGCCTGCGACTGGCGAAGTGACCATTAGCAGCGCAAACCGTAATTTCAAGGGCCGGATGGGCACACGCGACAGCGAAATTTATTTGGCGTCGCCAGCGGTTGTGGCCGCCAGTGCATTGGCTGGCACAATTTGTGCTCCGGTAGATGTAGACGCGATTTAAGCGCATTAATCTTTTCATCATTCACATCAATTAATATCCTTGTAAGACAAAAGATAAAAGACAAAATATGTCAACTGCATGGATGTGTGTTTGCTCGCAAACTGCCGTCGCAATAATTGTTTCGTTTTTGCCATCTTGTCGTGAATTGATGAACTAAAACAGCATATTTGGAGGAGTATTTGAGAAAAGTTATGATTTCGCAACAAAAGTCGAAGCTGGGATTGGCGCTGCTTTTGTTGGTTTCGGTATTGGTGAGCACGACGAGCGTTGCACCAATTTCAAGCACAGTCAACCGACGCGCACAAGAGGAGCCGTCGGTGTTTTTGCCAATGTTGACGAATTTGAAAAGCATTGGCATCGGCTCGATTATGGGGGCAGAGTATCAATCGTCTTGGAATGACCCCACTTTTAAAAACATCGTTGTATCTGCTGGTCTGAGTTTTGTGCGCAGCAACAATAACGCGATTATGTGGTCAGAAATTGAGCCGAGCGAAGGGAACTATAACTTTAGCGCTCAATCGCTGCGCGATGCCGAAGCATTTTGGACTGTGTCGAGTGAAAACGATATTAAAGTGATTCAGATCGTGCGCAGCACCCCATCATGGGCACGCAAATATGGGTTTGGCGGTTCTGACTGTGGGCCGATTGCCCAAGCCAAATATCAAGCTTTTGCCAATTTCATGTCTCAGATGGTGCGGCGCTATAGCCAACCGCCCTATAACATCAAATATTGGGAACTTGGCAATGAGCCAGATGGTTCGATTAGCCGAGTTGATCAAGTTTTTGGGTGTTGGGGCGAGCCTTCCGATCGCACTTATTTTGGCGGCACCCATTATGGCGAGATGCTGAAGGTGGTTTACCCAAGCATCAAGGCGGCTGACCCAAATGCCAAGGTGTTGACGGGCGGGCTTTTGCTCGACTGCGATCCTCGCAACCCCCCGGCTGGTAAAGACTGCACCGCCGCCAAGTTCTTTGAAGGCGCATTGGCCGCAGGTGCTGGCAACTCATTTGACATTCTCAACTTTCATGCGTATGATAGCTGGGCGGATAGCAACCAAGTTGGGCGCTACAACAACCCAAGCTGGAACAGCGCATGGAACACCACCGGCCCAAGCGTGATCGCCAAAGCCAGCTATTTGCGTGAATTGCTCAGTCGTTATGGAGTGAACAACAAGCAATTAATGAACACTGAATCAGCCATTCAGTGTTGGTGTCGGGGGGCAACCTATAGCCCCAATATTTTGGATGAAACCAAAGCGGTGTATATGGCGCAATCGAACGCGGTGGCTGTTTCACTGGGCTTGGTTGCCAATATTTGGTATGGCGTGCAAGGCTGGGAAGGCCACGAGACCCAATTGATCGAAGGGAATGGGCAGACGAATCGCGCTTATCAGGCGATTGCCGCCAGCGCCGAAAAGCTGGCCGGAGCGCAGTTTGTGCGTTCGGTGAATGAGTATGGCAGCAGTATTCGCGGCTATGAGTTTCAACGCTCAGGTCGGCGCGTTTGGGTCATTTGGGCCTTGGATGGGCAGTTCCGTAGTATTCAGTTGACCAGCACCCCGGTTGCGATTTTTGATATGCAAGGGAACCCGCAAGGGATTACAACGACGCCCAGCTTTACCAATCGGCCTATTTATATTGAATTTGCTCGGTAAACTTTGTTTGTAGACAGTTGCGCTATTTTAAAAATTTAAAAATAGGCGCTTATCTTAAGGAGAAAATAAGAAAAATGTTAACTAAAAACCTGATGCGAACCTTATCAATGGCATCACTTGTTGGCGTTGTGAGTGCAAGCGCCATTGGCGCGGGGAACACATTGGCGGCCCCGACCAAACCGGCAGAAGACAGCAAGATTTTTGTGTCGTCAATCTTCAAATTGTCAAACAAGGCCGATGAAAGCCAGAACCACATTGCTGGGATTGAATTGGACTTGTATGACAACGTCAATCAATTTAACCGCATGGAAGGCGCAAATGCATATTGGGTGCGCAGCAACGCTTGGGCGATTGACTGGAAGCGCTTAGAGCCGAACGGGCCGGGCGAATATAACCCATCTGACCCGAACTATGGCGGCCAATTTATGCGTGAGTATGAATACCTGATGGCAACAGCCCACGCGCGTGGCTTTAAAGTGATTCAAATTATTCGCGGTGCGCCGTCTTGGGCATCGCCAGCAGGCAAAGAAGGTTGCGCCATTCGCCCAGAGCACTATGATAATTTTGCCAACTTCGTCAACAAGATCGTGGGTAAATATTCAAAGGCTCCTTACAATATTCAGTATTGGGAAATTTGGAATGAGCCAGATGGTTTGAAAGATCAAAATGATCCAAATGGCTTGTTTGGTTGCTGGGGCGACCCCAGCGATCCGTATTTTGGCGGGCGTGCGTATGGCGAAATGTTGATTAAGGCGGGCGGTGCGGTGTTGCGTGCTGATCCAGCCGATGCTAATCGCGGTTACGCTGGTTCACGTGTGGTGTTTGGCGGTTTGTTGCTCGATTGTTTGAAGCCTTGCCCGTCGGCTGACTTTCTCGATGGGGCGTTGATTGCACGTGCGGTTGTAGACGGCAAGACGACCTCAGCAGGCCAATGGTTCCAAGTGATGAACTTCCACGCTTACGATATTTGGCGCGACAATACCGTTGTGGGGCACTATGATAACCCTAATTTTGGTAGTGCTTGGAACACCAGCGGGCCGACGGTAGCGGCTAAGACCGACTATATTCGTTCTGTCTTGAATAACAACGGTTCAGGTTCAAAAGCCATTATGAATACTGAAGCAGCGGTGCAATGTTATTGTGGCGATTTGTCATCTGAAGTGTGGAACGAGACCAAGGCAATTTATGCTGCCCAAAGCAACGCAACCGCCAAGGCGAAGGGCTTGCTGGCGAATGTGTGGTATAGCTATTCTGGCTGGACAGGTCACCAGACTGATTTGATGCCAGGGCGTGGCGAAAAGGCGTATCGAGCCTTTAAGACCAGCGCCACCCAATTGAAGGATGCGCGATTTATTGGTGAAGATACTGGTTATCCCGGCTTGAAAGTTTACAAATTTAACCGCCGTGGTAATCTGTTGTTGGTGGCATGGAAGTTAGGTGACGGTGGGCAAGCCATGTCGTTGCCAGCGACGCCCGTCTCCATTGCCGATACGTTTGGCAGCGCCGTTACCCCAGCGCAAACCCTCAACGTGACCTTGCGCCCAGTGTATATTGAGTTTGGATTCGCAGCCAACTAAACGTCTGACGCATTACGGATGACCATCATGATGGTCATCCGTAAATCCCCCGAAATTGCAAGTAG
This sequence comes from Anaerolineae bacterium, assembly GCA_018500105.2. GTDB lineage: Bacteria > Chloroflexota > Anaerolineae > J036 > Brachytrichaceae > AQU-03. The sequence goes on along the minus strand of JAHBAL020000389.1, from coordinate 1,592 downwards.
CGAGCGGTGCTCAACGATGCTAATTTCGGGATTTTTTTTATCTGATTACCGGCCTGTGCCCTTAAATATCGAGGTGTTTCATCGGTTTTCCACCTTAGATTTTGAAATTTATGCTAAAAATGAACCTTAACCTAAGATGGATTTTGTTTGTGCTGCTTATTTGCAGTGGGCAATCTTGGACATTACGCGCAAATGAACCGGCGTCTGTTCAGTCGCCCAACAAAGTTTATTTACCGTTGCAGTCGAATCGCATCATGAAGCGTGACATTTCGGCAACGCCTACGATGTTTGGTGTCGAGGCAGGCGGACATAATCTTGAGGCGCAGTTGTATCGCAGCGCTGAGGCCAATGCCTATTGGCTGCGCAATAATGTCTTTGCCGTCGAATGGTCTGAGATTGAAAAGACCGAGGGCAAACGCGATTGGAATACGCCGAGTATGCGTGCGGTTGAACGGCACATGTTGATGGCGTCGCAATATGGTTTTCAACTTATCCAAATTGTGCGCGGCACACCCCAATGGGCGCGTAAATATCCGGGCAAAGGCGCATCGTGTGGGCCAATCGAGCAGCAGAAATATCGCGCATTTGCCTCATTTATGAAAGAACTCGTCACCCGTTATAGCGCCCCGCCTTACAACGTGAAATATTGGGAGATTTGGAATGAGCCAGACGCGCCCGCTTTGGTGGGGGACAGCGCGAATGAAGTATTTGGCTGTTGGGGCGAGGTCGGCGTTGATCCGTATTATTATTATGGTGGGCGGCATTTTGGCTTCATGCTGCAAAATATTTACCCCGCAGTCAAGTCCGCCGACCCAGAAAGCAAGGTGGTTTTAGGCGGTCTCTTGCTTAGCTGTCACCCTACGTTTGAAAAAGCCAATGATTCGTTATGCGCTAAATTGAGTGATTCGTTTCTCGAAGGCATTTTTGTCGGTGGCAGCGGCAATTCGTTCGATATTCTTGGTATTCACGCTTACGATATCTGGTTTGGTGGTGCGACCTATAAAAATGAACAATGGTATTCGGGATCAGATAGCATTGGTCCAAGTTTGGCCGCCAAAACCGATTATGTGCGCGGCATGATGGCGAAATATGGCTTTGCCGACAAGCCTATCATGAATACCGAGTACGCCCTTATTTGCTGGCAATGCCGCAAACCGCCGCCCGAATTTGAGGCCACCAAAGCCAATTATTTGGCACAGGCCAATGTGATTGCAATGGCGAAGGGGTTGCTGGCGAACATTTGGTATAGCGTGGATGGTTGGGGGCTGCACCAAACACAATTGTTGCAAAGCAATGGCGACCTGACACCTGCGTATTATGCGTTGCAAGTCGCGGCAGACCGCCTTGGTCCGGCCACCTTTAGCAAGATCGAGCCAAGCGCTCCAAATGCGCGTGTGTATGCGTTTCAGCGCGTAGATCGAAAATTGTGGGTGACGTGGGCAAGCACAAATGAAGATGTGTCATTGACGCTGCCAGAAATGCCCAGCCTTATTGTAGATGTGCTTGGTAATCGTATCGAGCCAAGCCAGACCTTGACCTTGACGACCAAAACGCTTTATATCGAATTTGCGCCGCCTGCGCCACCGCCACCG
>JAHBAL020000154.1 GCA_018500105.2 Anaerolineae bacterium | reverse complement strand
GGTTGATTGGTTGATTGGTTGATTGGTTGATTGGTTGATTGGTTGATTGGTTGATTGGTTGATTGGTTGATTGGTTGATTGGTTGATTGGGTTGATTGGGTTGATTGGGTTGCTTGGTTGAGTGCGTGAATACGTGATTGCATTTGCGCTTCATTTAGCTATTCAACAACTGAACCATTCAACTACTCAACTAATCAACCAATCAACCAATCAACCAATCAACCACTAAACTAATCAACTACTCAACCAATCAACTAATTAAATTCAATCCCCTGCGCCAGCGGCAGGTCTTTCGACCAGTTGATGGTGTTGGTTTGGCGGCGCATGTAGGCCCGCCAAGCGTCGCTGCCGCTTTCGCGCCCGCCGCCGGTGTCTTTTTCGCCGCCAAAGGCCCCGCCGATCTCGGCCCCGCTGGTGCCGATATTGACGTTGGCGATGCCGCAGTCGGAGCCGTTGACTGAGAGGAATTGCTCGATTTGGCGCAGGCTGTCGGCGAAAATGGCCGACGACAAGCCCTGCGTCACGCCGTTTTGAATGGCGATGGCCTCGTCGAGTGTGTCATACGCCATGACATACAAAATGGGCGCGAAGGTTTCCTCGCGCACGATCTCGGTTTGTTTTGGCATGAGAATGATGGTCGGCTCGACATAATTGGCCCCGATGTCGGGCCGCGCCTTGCCGCCCACCAACACCGTGCCGCCATCGGCCACCGCCTGCGCCACCGCGTGTAACATGCGCTGCACCGAGGCTTGCGACACCAGCGGCCCGACCAGCGTTTTGGGATCGAGCGGGTTGCCGATGGGCACGCTTTGATACGCCTTGACCAAGCGTTCGGTCAGGCCGTTTAGCACACTGCGTTGCACAATGAGGCGGCGGGTGGTGGTGCAGCGTTGCCCAGCCGTGCCGACCGCGCCAAACACCACGCCACGTGTGACCAAATTCATATCGGCGTTTTCGGTCACAATGATGGCGTTGTTGCCGCCCAATTCGAGCAAACTGCGGCCCAAGCGCCCGGCCACCGTTTGCGCCACTTTGCGCCCGGTGTTGATCGAGCCGGTGAATGAGACCAGCGGCAGACGTTCGTCGTTGGTCATCCATTGACCGATTGCGCCATCGCCAACGGTGAGGGTGAAAATGCCGCTCAGGCCATGTTCAGCCATGACGCGGTTACACAAATGCTGCACCGCCACCGCCGTCAGCGGCGTCATTTCGCTCGGCTTCCACACCACTGTGTCGCCGCATACCGCCGCCAAGGCCGCATTCCACGACCACACCGCCACCGGAAAATTGAAGGCGGTAATGACGCTAATCGGGCCGAGCGGATGCCATTGCTCATACATGCGGTGGCTGGGGCGCTCGCTGTGCATGGTCAGGCCATACAATTGGCGCGACAAGCCCACCGCGAGGTCGCAAATATCAATCATCTCTTGCACTTCGCCCAAGCCTTCGGCGCGAATTTTGCCCATTTCGAGCGACACCAATTCGCCGAGCGGTTCTTTATATTCGCGCAGCAAATTGCCCAATTGGCGGATGATTTCGCCGCGTTTGGGGGCGGGCATATTGCGCCATGTGACAAAACTGGCTTGGGCATGGGCCACCACCGCATCATAGGCGGCGCGGTCGGCGGGCAGCACTTGGGCAATGGCCTCACCGGTCGCGGGGTTATACGAGGTGATCGGCGCTGTATCGGTTCGCAGCCAGCCCTCTGGCCCCGCGCACACACCGGCATTCACTGCCGACAAATTTAGTTTTTCGAGAAGGGACTTCATGGCGGCTATTTTACTGTGACGGTTAGTAGTCAGTAGTCAGTAGCCAGTAGTCAGACAATTCGGGTAAACAAGCATATTTACCCCACAACCTACCAATCTGACTACTGACTACTGACTACTGACTACTCCGTTGTAACAACGCGACACTATAAAACTCATACGAGGCGGCGCGGTCGGGCACGTCAACGACGTGGACGGTGAAGCGGCAGGGCAGGCCGTTGTCGGGGCAGTGAGTCGCCCACCAAGCGCGATACGCCTTGAAATAGGCGGCGCGAAGGCGGTCAATTTCTTTGGCATAGCCGAGCGGGTCAACCAGCGGGTTGGGCGATTTTGGCAGGCAGCCGAATACGTGCATTTCGATGAAGTCAAGCTCGGCCAACGATTGACAAATACCGGCCTCGCGCACCCATTTTTGCCAGCATTCAAACACCAAGGGTATCTCGCGCTCTGGGTCCATCGTGACTAATTCGTCAAGCCCAAGCACGCCTTTGGCGCTGTAGCCGCCGGTCAGCCCGGCAAAATAGATTTTGAGGTCGCCATCGGGTTGTTGTTCGGTCACCAAATTCGACAGCACCGGCGTTTCGCCTTCGCTGTAATAGGTTAGTTTGCCGCGTTTTTTGATATTGAAAGACATAGAAAGAATCAAGAATCAAGAATTAAGTTATGACTTACGCGAAAGTTTGATTTTCACCACAAAGCGCACAAAGAACTCTAAGATTTCTATTGATAAACCTTTTTTTTCTTTGTGAGCTTTGTGTTCTTTGTGGTGAAATGTTTTTAATGCGCGTAAGTCTTAACGTGATTTAGGCTTGCAACGCTGGCAGCCGCCAATAGGCTGGCGGTGCGTCGAGCCATTCGGGGCAGGCGAGGCCCTCACGATCAAAGACGATTTGCCCGTTGCGCACGGTCAAGGTGCATTCGAGTTTTTGCGTGCCGTTCAGCCGCGCCCGCCCGCAATCCACAAAGCCGAACTCGCCATAAATATGGTCTAGCACGGCCACATCGGCACATGCCCCCACCGACAGATGCCCCAATTCGGGATGCCCGATTTCGTTGGCAGGGGTCACCGTCGAGCGATAAATGACCTCTTGCAGCGACATGCCCAAATTTAGCATCTTGCTCATGGTCGTGATCATGTCAATGACGACGCCGTGAACGTTGCCGGTGTGCAAATCGGTGCTGATCGAATCGGGGTAAAAGCCTTGCGCCATCGCGGGCGCGGCGTTGCGAAACCAAAAGCTGCCTGCGCCATGCCCCAGATCAAAAATGACGCCGCGTTTGCGGGCCTCGATTAAGGCCGGATTGACGCGCCCGTTGGGTTTGCCATCGGGCAACAAAATGGGGAACTGCTGCGCAAACACATGGGTGTGAATATCGCCCGGACGTGCTTTTTCGAGGATGAGCGCTTCGTAACTGCGTTCGGGCAAGCGCGGCCAAAAATCATACATGACGTGGCGCTTGCATAGTTCGGCGGCGCGAATGGCCTGATCCACCGCCGCCCAAGGCGTGTGCAAATCGTCCCAAGGCAGGCGCGTCCAATAATGCGCGGTTTTGATGCCGATACAAATATCGGGGTGCATCAGCACCATCGAGGCAGCCAGTTCGGGATCGAAATTACGCGGGTCTTGTTCAAAATCGCCCAACATGCCGCCATCCACAATATTAATGTAGGCAAAAATGCGCGTTTTTTGGCGATCAATACACGTATTCTTAAAATGCAAAAAGTGTTTTGCACCCGCCGTGCCGGTATCCACCATCGTGGTTACGCCAGAGCGAAACGAATGGGCATCGGCGACCACACTCAGCCCTTCGGGCGCACCTTCGGGGGCGCGGGTGTGGTAGACATGCACGTGAATGTCAATTAGGCCGGGCGTAATATAGCGCTCACCCACATCCACCACTTTTGCGGCGAGCGCGGGGTTGATATCGGCCTCGACGGCGGCGATGACGTTGCCGCGTATCGCCACATCCATCTTGCCGTCAATGTGATTTTTCGGGTCAATGACATGCCCGTTTTTGAGAAGTAAGTCGTATGTCATGGGGAGAGGGGGGGATAGTGGATAGTGGATAGTGATAGTGAATAGTAAACACGATCACTATCTACTATCACTATTCACTATCACTATCCACTATCTGCTATTCACTATATCGAGTAATCGGCTCAACACAATCTCGGCTTCGTCGCCTTCGAGCGACATGGGGTTGAGGTAAATGTCGTTGGCTTTGCCCGGGCTGACGGCGATGGCGGGTTCGCCTGCCATTAGTTTGGCGATAATGACATCGCGGTCATAGGGCGGGTCGAATACGACGCGGGTGCGCGGCAAGGGCTGACCGGCCTCGTTGGGCCACGAGCGCTCGGCGCACACGCCCGGAATGCCGCACAGGGCGTCATTCCATTTCGCCACCACCCGCTCATCTTTGAGCAACCGCGCCTCGTGGTCGAGCGACAAATAACGTTTGACCGCCGCCAGCAAACCGGCCATTTCCTCTTTGCCCACCTTCATGGCTCGCCCAACGCTGTGGTTGGGGCTGCCGTTCATCGCCATCGCGCTGATCAACTCGGCGCTGCCCACACACAAGCCGCTGGCTTGCGGGCCGCGCAGGTCTTTGCCGCCGCTAAAAATGGCCATCGTCGCGCCCATTTGGGTGAATTTCCACAGGTTTTCGACCGGCGGCAATTGCGCCGCCGCATCCACAATCACCGGAACACCCCGCGCTTTGGCGATCTCGATCACCTTGGCCAAGGGCATATCACCGATGCCCGTCATGCCACCTTGAAACCAAAATACGCCCGCCGTGCGTTCATTGATCGCATGGCCCAATTCCCATTCATGGGTATGTAACGCATTGCCGATCTCGACGACTTTGCCGCCAGCGGCGCGAATGGCGTGGTCGTAGCCGTTGCGATGCGATTTATGCACAATAAATTCGGTTTTGGGTATGCCGGTCGTGTCGGGCAATTGCTGGATGAAGGCCGGATTTTTGCCCGCCATCAGCGCCGCCGCCGCCAGCGTAATGCCCGCCGCCGCGCCGGTGGCAACATAGGCGGCTTCGTTGTGAGTCAATTGGGCCAGCCGCGCTCCCACTTTGCGCTGCATGTCATCTAACTCGATGTGATATTGCGCGGCGTCTTGCATCGCCGCCAAGACTTCGGGTGGCATGACCGAGCCGCCCAGTCGCGTCAGCGTGGCGCTGGCGTTGATGAGCGGGCGGATGCCCAGTTCGGTGTGAATACTCATGTGGCATATTGTATAGGGTCATACAGTCCTACACCTCATTCAAATGTCCCGAAAAAATCGAGGACACGGCAGGACACATTGAGGGCTTCCCATGCAACAGGTTTTTCACTATGCTTTGATCATGACTTCAAACTTCAGCCAACCTTTTCTACAAGGCTTTTTGTTATACGCTGGCATTATTGTTGCTTTCGGCCCGCAAAATTTGTATTTGTTGCGGCAAGGGATGCGGCGTCAATATTTATTTGCGACGGTTTTAGTCACCAGCTTGGTTGATATTGCGCTGATCGGCTTGGGGGTCGGCGGTTTGGGGGCGATGATCACCGGCAGCCAAACATTGCTGCGTTGGGGGGCATGGGTGGGGAGTATTGTGCTGTGCCTTTTTGCGTTACGCTCTTTTCGTTCGGCGTGGGATGGGCAAGATTTTCAAAATGCCTACTTTGCTCAATCCACCTCTGCAACCTTAAAAGGCGCAGTGGTGAGCGCCATGAGCTTTTCGTTGCTTAATCCGGCGGCTTATGTAGATACCTTGTTGGTGGTGGGAACCAGCAGCAGCCAATATGCGGTAGACGAGCGAATGCTTTTTGGCTTTGGGGCAATGTTGGCCGCTTGCATTTGGTTTTTTGGGCTGACTTACAGCGCCAGTCGGCTGTCGGCCTTTTTCCGCAACGCAGCGTCTTGGAAGGTGCTTGATATCCTGAGTGGCTGCGTCATGCTGTGGCTGGCGGTATCGCTGTTTGCGAGCAACTAGCGCCCAAGTCCGGCTTGCTGCGCTTTGCTTGCTGCCGCGTGACGGTCATCAACCGCCAACTTTTTGAGCACTTGCGATACATAATTGCGCACCGTTTTGGGTGTCACAAACAGCTTTTCGGCAATTTTTGCATTGTTGTCGCCCGCCGCAAGCATGGTCAATACTTCGTATTCGCGCTCGGTTAAATCGGGCAAGCTGACGGCGGGTTGCGTTGGTTGGGTCGGCTGGGCATTGCCCGACATTTGCTTAAACCATTGCATCATGTGGCTGGCGATGCTGGGGCTGAATACTGCCCCACCTCCGGCGGCAATGCGAATGGTTTGCAACATTTCGGCATGGTTAATGCCCTTTAACACATAGCCGATTGCGCCGGCTTGCATGGCGGCAAACACCGAGCGGTCATCTTCAAACATAGTCACCATCAATACGTTTATCTCTGGATAGGCTTGTTTGACCCGTCGCGTCACCTCAATGCCGTTTTCGCCCGGCATTTGAATATCCATCAGAATGAGATCGGGTTTGATCTGCACCAATTGTGGCATGACGCTGGCCCCCGATGCTGCCTCGCCTACGACCATCATGTCATCGGAGGTTTCGATTAATAGCCGCAACCCATCACGAAAAATCTGATGGTCATCCACAATAAAAACGTTAATCATGTGTAAAAATTAATGGAATTGCTGAGGTTAAGCGTGTCCCTTTGGGTTGAATGGCGAGCACTTGGAGTGTGCCGCCCAACTCCTCGCTGCGTTCGCGCATCGAGGTTAGCCCCACCCCGGCCATAAAACTGGGCGAGATGCCGATGCCGTCGTCGGTGATTTCGGTGTGCAGCGTGTCGTCGCGCACAAACAACCGCACTTGGCAATGGGTGGCTTGGGCGTGTTTGATCACATTGTCAACTGCCGTTTGCACAATGCGATACACCGCCACCTCGATGGCGGCGCTCAGTGGCGGCAATTGTGGCGCAATCTCTAACTCAATGCGCACATTGCTCTCGTTGCGCTGCACAAAATTGGTGATCGAACCGACCAGCCCAAGCTGATCGAGCATGGGTGGGCGCAAGCCATACACCAACTGGCGAATATCGGCCAGTGTGCCTTCGATACCGCCTTCGAGGTCAATGAGCAGCTTTTCGGTTTTGTCGGGATTTCTGTGCAGCACTTGCCGCGCCGCGCCCACCCGAAAAACTTGCGCTGCTAGCATTGGCCCCAGCCCGTCGTGCAAATCGCGGCGCAGGCGGCGGCGTTCTTCTTCGCGGGCGGTCACAATTTTTTGGCGCGAGCTTTGCAGGTTGCGGGTCAATTGGGTCAGTTGCAGCTCATTGGCTTGCAATTCGAGGTTTAGCCGAACTTGCTCATTGGCAAAATTGCGATATTTCTCGATGAGTTGTTTGTAAAATGCATTGGTGTAACGCAAAATAAAGGTCATGACCAGCACGACAATGACAAATTTGAGGGCTGTAAATTGGGCCGAATAGTCGAGTAGCGGCGTAACAGGTTCGCCAATACTGTCTCGATACAGCACCCAAATGAGCGTGATCACCATCGCGCCATAGGTGACAATCATCCAGCGCCGCCAGCCGTATAGCATCGAGACGATGACGGCGGTGAGCAGTGCCACATCGCCGAAGCCGCGTGTGCCGCCATACAAAACAAACACAGTTGGCACAGCCAAATGAATGCAAACGACATAAATGCCTTGCACAAAATTGGCATGGCGGGTTTTACGCAATAGCACATTGGCAAACACCACCGCATACAGCGAGCCTTGGATAAGCAGCGACATCGGGGGGGTGGGGTCGCCGCGTAAATGTCGTGCGATTAATGTAATGAATAAAACGCAAAATGTGGTGACCATCAGCCCCATCCACAATTGACTGCGTAGACGGTTGATGTCGTCGTTATGAAGATCGGCTAAAAAAACGGATGTTGTCTGCGATGCTGCTTTTTCGCGGCTTTTAATCATGTTTAAGATTTCATCCGCAGATCTGTAAACTTGCCAGTTAGTTTTACGCCACTGCAAGCTAATTATAGGGTGTTAACAACGTTTAAACCTGTTTTTTTGATACATCAATAGTCTTAACGTGCCGCCCATTTTGCATGGGTTACGCAAATTGATTGAGGTTGACCGCTACAAGCGGGTATGCCTCGTTGACAAACGACTCTAGCGTGGGGCGGTTTTTCAGGCGGCTGTAATGGGCCGCCAAGCCATAGATGGCCCAAGTGGCAACCGTGACCGGGATTTCGGTGGGCAGCTTTGAATGTTGCAGCCAACGCGATAGTAGCTCGAAACTGTCTCTTATACACATCT
>JAHBAL020000046.1 GCA_018500105.2 Anaerolineae bacterium | reverse complement strand
GATTACGATATTGTCGTGGATGGCACAGATAATTTTCAAACCCGCTATTTGGTCAACGATGCCTGCGTTTTGCTCGGCAAAATCAACGTCTATGGCAGCATCTACCGCTTCGATGGGCAAGTGTCGGTGTTTGGCGCGAAAAATGGGCCGTGCTATCGCTGTCTTTTCCCCGCGCCGCCACCGCCGGGCGAAGTGCCCTCGTGTGCCGAGGGCGGGGTGTTGGGCGTGTTGCCGGGGGTGGTTGGCACAATGCAGGCCACCGAAGCCATTAAACTGATTACCGGCGCGGGTGAGCCGCTGATTGGGCGCTTGCTGCTATATGATGCGCTGGAAATGCGCACCCGCGAGATGAAATTGCGCAAGCGGCCCGACTGCCCGATTTGCGGCAACAATCCTAGCATTACGGCATTGATTGACTACGACGAATTTTGCGGCATTACGCCGCCCGAAACCATGAACCAAACAACTGATCAAATTCCCGAAATTACGGTGACCGAACTAAAGCAGCGGCTTGACGCCGGGCTTGGCACAACCCGTCTGATTGACGTGCGCGAGCCAAACGAGTGGGAGATTGCCCGCATGCCGGGCGCAACACTTATGCCGCAAGCCACCGTGCCCAACCACCTCGATGAATTGGCGCAGGCCAGTGAGTTGCTCATTAGCTGCCGCAGTGGCAGGCGCAGCGCCGATATCGTCAAATTCCTCATGAGTGTTGGCTTTAAGAATGTGAAAAACGTCAAAGGCGGCATTTTGGCTTGGTCGCGTGAAGTTGATCCCAGCGTGCCGACTTATTAAATTGAAAATTGAAAATGTAAAATGGAAAATTGGGGCTGCTGAAGCAAATTTTCCATTTTCCATTTTCAATTTTAAATTTCACCTATGGGTAATCGTCTAGACTACGATATTATTGTTTCGCTGGTGCCGATGGGCGCGAAGGTGTTGGATTTGGGCTGCGGCGACGGCGAATTGTTGGCGCGGCTGGTGAGCGAACGCCAAGCCCAAGCCCGCGGGGTCGAGATCAACGAGGCCAAGGTGCGGGCGTGTATTTCACGCGGGTTGTCGGTGCGGCAAGGCAATATCGAAGAAGGTTTGGCCGATTTTCGCAGCGGCGTGTTCGATTACGTTATTTTGAGCGACACCATTGCCTATTTGAACACCCCGGCCCCGCTGGTGCGCGAGATGTTGCGCGTGGGGCGGCACGCCATTGTGTCATTTGAAAACGCCAGCTATATTGGGGCGCGATTGCGCTTTTTGCGCGGCGAAGGTTTTGGCCCCAATTTGGCATCGGGTGAGCCACGTGCCCGCGCCATCACCCCCGCCCATTTCCGTGAGTTTGTCGGCGGGTTGCCCTCGGCCAAAATTGAGCAAGTGTTGTTTGTGCGCACCGACGAGTCGCTGCCGCCCATGCCCATTGGGTTAGAAATCGAAATTACCTCTGAGGCGATGGCGCGGATTATGGTGTATGTGCTGGGGGGATAGCGCTCAGATGCGCCCGCACGTGCTGATAAAAACGCAATTCTGGCGGGTCGAGATAATTGGGTAAGGCGGCAAACCGTTGCTCGGCAAGCGTTAGCAACGGTTGCGCCTCGGCTGTTTGTTGGCGCATTGATTTGATATAGGCCAGCAGCAAATGTGCCTCAGCCAAACATTGTTTGTAGTTGCTTTGGCCCGCCAACTGAATGCTTTGCAGCAAATGCTGCTCGGCTTCGGCCAACTTGCCGTGTGCAATGGCGATGAGGCCGAGCACGCGCTGAATACTTGCAAGGCCAAAGGGTAAATTGGCCTCGTCAAAAATGCGCAGGGCTTGCTGTGCAAATTGCTCGGCTTGGGCCAATTCGCCCAGCGACCAATGCACACGCGCCAAATCTACACAGGTCAGCCCGCGATAAAACTGATAGCCAGCCGTTACATCTAATGCCAGCGCATAGTTTAGCCAATTGATGGCGTGATGCGGGCTGTCTCGACGCAAAAGCCAGCGGCTGTGCAGCCGCGCCCAATAGGCCAAACCACGTTGGTCGCCGCTTTGCAAAAACAGCGTTTTGGCTTCGGTCAAAATATCGCTGACGGCGTTGTTGCCCAAATCGAGCTTGACTTGGGCGAGGCTGCACAGCGCCTGTGCAATACTATCGGGATTGCCTACCCCGCGTGCCGCCGCCAAAAAATCGGCAAAATGGGTCTGCGCCTGCGCGTAATCGCCCAATTGATAGGCGTTCCATGCCAAACAATTGTGGGCATCGCACACCACATGCAGGTTATTGAGTTTGCTCGCCAGCGCCAGCGCCTTCACTTGCCATTCGCCCGCCTCGGGCAAATTGGCCTGTTGCTGGGCCAAATAGCCCATCAAACTCAGCGCCTGCACATGGGTTTGCGGGTTTGGGGCGGCATGATGCTCGAAATGCGCCAGCACCGGCCTTAGCCAGCGTTGCCCCTCGATCTGCCGCCCGCGCATCAGCCAAAAATCGCCCAAACACACACACAGCCGCATGGCGCGGTCGAGGTCGTGCGTCAACGCCCACGCCAAGGCTTCGCGCACGGTGCCGTCATGGTATTCGATCTTATTGAGCCATGCCGCCTCATTGGCGGTGTGCAGGGCTTGTTGGGTGTGCTGGGCAAGCTGACACACGTATTCGAATAATTGTTGTTGGGCATGGGCCAAATCGGCGGTGTTTTGCTGCAATTGGGCGCGGGCAAATTCGCGCACTGCCTCGAATAGCACATAACAGGTGACGGCGGCTTTGCCTCGGGTTTTGCCGGGGGCGAGCGCACGGCGGCACAAATGTTTGTCAATGAGCGCCTGCAAAATGACGCGGGTGTAACCGGCGGAGTGGGGGGCGTTGAGTGTGATCGCACAGGCTTCTTCGACCCCGCCAACGCATAGCGCCATTCGGCAGAGCAGCTTTTGCTCGTGTGCCGATAGCAACTCATAGCTCCATTGAATGGCATTGTTGAGGGTGCGGTGGCGGGCGCAGTGGTTG
>JAHBAL020000507.1 GCA_018500105.2 Anaerolineae bacterium | reverse complement strand
AGATGTGTATAAGAGACAGGGTGTGTCGGCATAAATATGCGGCACGCCAAATTTGTCACGAATGACGGTGACGTTGTTACTTAGACCGGGCAGTCGCAGCGTTCCGCTGCTTTGTGGAAATGGCTCGCGGATGACATAAATTCCCACCCCAGCCAGAACCAGCGCCAAAACCACAATAAACGACAAAAATGCGACAAAAAATTTTTTCAAGCGTTGCATGGTCGAATTATAGTGGTGCTGTTAATTACATTTTAAGTCGCCGCTTTAGCAGCCAACTGCGCCACGCGCCCATGAAGCCGTAGGGCAAAAACAACACGATTGCGACATAGACTAGCCCGAACAGCAACGGCCAACGCGGGCCAAATGCCACATTTAGCCCATAACCAAGCAAGTGAATAAATGCCGCACCCAGCAGGGGGCCGCTCAGCGTGCCAGCGCCGCCGATGATGGTCATGAGCAAGGCGTTGATCGTGGTCGAGGTCGCCAGCATGTTGGGGTTGGCGTTCAGATTCCACAATGCGTTCATCATGCCCGCCAAGGCCGCCATGATGCCCGCCACCACCATCGCCACCAATTTATAGACGAAGGTGTTGTAGCCAATCGCCCGCGCCCGCAACTCATTTTCACGAATGGCGACCAACACGCGCCCTGTCGGCGATTGGGTGATGCGCCGCACCAGATAATAAGACAGAATGCAAAACGCCAGCGAGACAAAGTAGAACGTCAGGCGTTGATGGGTGGGGCTGAGCCATGCGGGCACAGGGATGCTTTGCAGGCCGTCCTCGGCTCCCGTCCACTCGCGGAAATCGGTGGCTTCGGAAATGACGAACATCATCTGGGCAAAGGCCAGCGTGACCATAGTCAGATACACGCCTTGCACCCGCAAGGCTGTCACGCCGATGAGCAAGCTGAGCGCTGCCGCCGATAAAATAACCGCCAAGGTTGCGGCTGGCAATGACCAACCCGCGTGCTTGAGCAATATGCCGACTACATAGCCGCCCGCGCCGAAAAACATGGCGTGACCAAATGACAAAATGCCGGCGTAGCCCATCAACAGGTCGTAACTGATGGCGTAAACCGCCAAAATGAACACCTGTGCCAACATGCCTTGCCAAAATTTCGGCGTGCCAGCGTCAATTGGCTCGCCGGTGAGCAGCGAAATGGCAAACGGAAAAAGCACCATCGCCCCAATCAGCGCCAATGCGGGCGCGTTTTCGCGTATTATTTTCATCTTGACATCCTTTTAATCCTTTTTGCCAAATAAACCTGCTGGGCGCACCAGCAGCACCAGCGCCATGATCAGCACCGTGCTGGCACGAGCAATGGAGGGTGAGAGCGAAAGGGCTTGCTCCATCCAAGGCAATTGCAGCCCGCTCAGCACCAATTGGTCGCCAATGGCCCGCGCAAGGCCGAGCAGCAATGCACCCGCCGTTGCACCGACAAGGCTGCCCATGCCGCCGATAACGACGGCGATAAAGCCTTGCAGCAAAAATTCTTGGCCCATCGCCAAATTGACGCCGATAATGGGGGCCGCAATCACGCCGCCCATGCCCGCCAAGCCTGTGCCGAGCGCAAATACGCCGGTAAATACGCGCCGCACATTCACGCCCAGGGCCTGCACCATTTCGGCATCTTGCACACCGGCACGAATGACGATGCCAATGCGTGTTTTTTGCAGCAGCGTTATCATGCCGACAAAAACCAGCACGCCAAACAAAATGACAAATAGCCGATAGCTGGGGAAAGGCCGCCCCAAAATGAGGATGGACGAGCAATTGTCGGCCAGAAAATCGAGCAACGACGGCGACGGGCAATTGGGCGAATTGGTGTTAAAAAATTTCGGCGTCTCCATAAAATAGCCAACCGTGCCCCAAATTGCCTTGATGATCTCGGTGCCGACGAAGGTCAGCCCCAAAGTGAGCAGCACTTGGTAAATGGGTCGCTGATAAAGCGGGCGAATGAGTGCAAATTCCATGATGCCGCCGAGCAGCGCCCCGCTTGCGCCGCCCACCAAAATGGCAATGAGGAAACGCAAATTGCTATCCATGCTTTGCCCAAAGCCGCTGGCATAAAAGGCGTAGCCGATATACGCCCCGGCCATAAACAACACGCCGTGCGCAAAATTAAGCACATCCATCAAGCCAAAAATGAGTGATAAACCCGATGACACCAAAAAGTAAATCGCCCCCAACGTCAAGCCTGACAACAAAATGCTGACCGCCACACGCGGCTCGAACCGCGCAAACAAGTCCAGCAGCACCAGCGCCAAAATGCCCAACGTGATCATGGCTGGGCGATTTTTATGAAACATCGTTTGTAATTTTTGCATTATCCAGCCCCCAACAAACGCGCAGTTAAGGCCGCGTCTGAGGTCAACTCGGCCATTTCACCCGCCCGCACCGTATGCCCGTCATCGAGCACACAATAAAAATCTGACAACGCCGCCGCCATGCGAAAATTTTGCTCGACCAGCAACACCGTCATTTGGCCTTTTAGCTGCTTAAGTGCCTCGACGATTGCGCCAACAATAATGGGTGCAAGCCCTTCGCTTGGCTCGTCAATGAGCAACAAGCGATTGTCGGCCACCATCGCCCGTGCAATCGCCAACATTTGCTGTTGCCCACCGCTCAAATGCCGCCCAGCACGGCTCTCAAAGCGTTTGAGATCGGGGAAAAGGGTGTGCAATTTGGGCAAGGCGCGGTCAAGATCGCCGCGTTTGCGCTCGGCAATTTGCAAATTTTCAAACACACTTAGGTCGCGGAAAATGGCGCGATGTTCGGGCACATAACCCAGCCCACGCGCCGCGATCTCGTGTGTGGGCAAGCCATCCAGCCGCGCCCCATCGAACACAATTTGCCCGCTGCGAGGCCGCCACAACCCCATGATGCTGCGTAATGTGGTGGTTTTGCCTGCGCCGTTGCGCCCCAGCAGCGCCGTTACATGTCCGGCGGGCACGATCAAATCCACGCCTTGCAAAATATGGCTTTGCCCGATATAAGTATTTACGCCCGTCAGGCTGAGCAATGGCTGTTTCAGGCTCAAAACCCACCTCCCAAATATGCTTTTTGCACCGCATCGTTGGCGCGAATCTCGTCAGGCGTGCCTTCGGCCAAAATTCGGCCTTGATGCAGCACCGAAATACGGTTGCTAAAACGCATGACTACGTTCATATTGTGTTCGACCAATATAATCGTCCGATTGCCATTGGCTCGAATATGTTCAATCGTCGCCATTAACTCTGGCACTTGCTCGGTTGCCATGCCCGCCGTCGGCTCATCTAGCAGCAATAATTTGGGGTCGCCCGCCAACAAAATCGCCAATTCAAGTTTGCGTTTGTCGCCATGTGGCAACATCACCGCCAATTGTCGTTCGCGCCCAGCCAAGCCCACCAGTTTTAGCGCGTGCATGGCGCGGTCTTCAAATTCGCTTAGGTCGTCGGCCCGCCGCCAAAATTGATAGCTGGCGCGGGCGTGGCGGGCTTGCACGGCCAACCGCACATTTTCGAGCACGCTGACATTGCCGAACACGTTTGTAATTTGAAAACTGCGCCCGATACCCAGCGCCGTCATACGGTGCAAGGGTGTGCCGGTGATGTCTCGGCCTTCATAATGCACGCGCCCGTGTGTGGGCGGTAGCACCGCACTGATGCAATTGAATAAAGTGGTCTTGCCAGCGCCGTTTGGCCCAATCAGCGAATGCAATGTGCCTTGCTGTACGCGCAAATTCACCGAATCTACGGCGCGAAACGTGCCAAAATCGCGGGTGAGCGAAAATGTTTCGAGGAGGTGGGTCATTTAACAAGGTCACGATTGCAATATGCCCGTCAGGTTTAATTTGACGGGCATATTGCAATCGTGATCATCTTTAGAACATGTTATTTCTTGCAGCGATTTTGCTCGGCAGGCACGGCGCATGGCGGCGCAGTTTCTTCCGGCTTCATCAGCTTGACCAATTCAAAGAATTTAAAATCGGGATCGGTCACATTCAACAATTTGACCAAAGGCATGGGCTGCAACAGCACGTGATCTTCTGGGCGCACGGTATATTCGCCCTTTGGCCCGTTAAACTTCATGCCTTCGAGCGCCTTAATCAGCTTGGCAGAATCGGTATCGCCGCCGGTGGCTTCAAGTGCCTTCACAAACATCACAGCAGCGTTAAAGCCGCACTCGCTGAACAGGTCGGGCACGCTGTTGAATTTGGCCTTGTGCCCAGCGACGAGCGCGTTATTTTCGGCATTGTTGAACAGGCTGTAATGATACACGCTCACGCCAACCGAGCCGGTAGCCGTGCCATAGCCCGCCTTCATGCTGGCGTTGTCGCCCATGCCGGTCGCCACAACCATGCTCTTAAACACGCCCAATTGTTGCATTTGTTGGAACATCGGCACAAAGCCCGTGCCCGCCCATGTCACCACCAACACTTCGGCTTTCGAGTCGAGCAAGCGGTTGATATAGGGGGTGAAATCGGTCGTCTCAAGCGGGGCAAACACTGTGCCAAAATCTTTATCGTTGTCATTGACGGGGAATTGCGCCCCGCCCGGCTTGAGCACGGCATAAAAACCGGCTGCTGAGCCGCGACCAAAGGCGTTATCTGGCGCAATTTGGATGAACTTTTTGCCCATGCCCAACAACGCGCCGCCCATCGTAATGGCATCTTGGATGCTGGTGCGTCCTGCGCGGAAGGTGTATTCGTTGAAGCCCTTGCCGGTCAAATCGGGGGTTGCGGCTGGGCAGGCGTTATAAATCACCTTGTTGTCTTTTGCCACCCCCGACACAGCGAGGGCCACTGCACTGGCAGGCACACCATACAGCAATTTCGCGCCGTCCTTTTCAATCGCCTCACGCGCCAAGGTCACGCCCGTATCTGGGTTGCTGGCGGTATCTTTGGTCACCACTTTGATGTCTTTGCCCGCCACTTTGTTCGTGCCTTTGGTGGCGTAATCCAGCCCAAGCGTAAAGCCATTTTCGAGCGATGGGCCGTAAATGGCCAATGCGCCAGAGCGGTCAGTCAGCATTCCGATCGTGATTGCAGCGGGGGCCGCTGGTGCGGCGGGTTTGTTTGCGGCGGCTGGGGCCGAAGTCGGGGCCGGGGCTGGCGCGGCACAGGCCGCCAATACGAGCGACATAGCGATACCAGCAG
>JAHBAL020000505.1 GCA_018500105.2 Anaerolineae bacterium | reverse complement strand
CCCCCAAACCCGCCGAGCCAAAGGCCATGACGGTCGGCATGATCTTGGTTGGTCCATTTAACGATAAGGGTTGGAACCAAGCCCATCACGAAGGCGTGAGCAATTTTGTGCAAAAGAAGATGCCAAATGTCAAGTTTGAGTTTGTTGACAAGGTAAACCCGGCTGACCGCCCGAACGTTAAAGGCACGCAAGTGGCGCAAGACTTGGTGAACAAGGGCGCAAACTTTATCATCTTCAATTCAGACGACTTCAAAGATGACGCGCTTGAATTTGCCAAGAAGAACCCAAATATCACCGTGTTACACGCCTCAGGCGATTATTCATGGAAGGATGGCAAGAACTATAAGAACCAAGCCAACTTGGTCAACGCCATGCCAGAAATGGAATATGGGCACATGATGAATGGTTGTATGGGTGCTTTGGCAACCCAAACCGGCAAAATCTCCATTCTTGGGCCGCTAATCAACGAAGAAACCCGCCGCTATGCCTCGGCTGCCTATTTGGGCGCCAAGTATTGCTGGGAAAAATATCGCGGCAAGCCAGCGGCTGACCTCAAGTTTAAGGTTGACTGGATCGGCTTCTGGTTCAACATCCCCGGTGTTACCCAAGACCCCACCAAGGTGGTGGATGCCCAAATTGCCAGCGGCTACGACGTGATTTTGAGCCAAATTGACACCCCGGAAGCCGCGCAACAAGCCAAGAAGGCCAACGCTGCGGGTAAGAAGGTGTGGTATGTCCACTATGGGCATATCTCTGGTTGTGAAGTTGAGCCAGCCGCTTGTTTAGGTGTTGCCTATTACAACTGGGGTCCAGAATACCTCAACCAAGTGAAGTTGGCGGCTGACGGCAAGGCGACTCAAGCCTTCGTGCGCATGACCCCAGACTGGGCTGGCTTGGTTGGCAACCTCGAGAAGAGCGGCTTCAACTATGCGTATGGCAAGGCTTTGTCGGATGACAACAAGAAGAATTTCGAAGCCTTTGTGAAGGGTTTGGGCGATGGCAGCATTAACTTGCTGAAAGGCCCGATCAAGCTTCAAGACGGCAGCGATTTCGTCAAGGATGGCGCAACTGCCAAGTTGACCGACATGTGGTATCTGCAACAGTTGGTGGCTGGTATTGACGGCAAGAGCAAATAGCCAAAAGTGAGCGATTGAACAAGTCCTCAGTTAATTTTAGCTGGGGACTTGTTTTTTTAAGATGCTTTACGATCCAGTTCTTTCTCACGAATGGCATCCAGTAGCCAGTATTCGTCAACTTAACGAACGCAATCCGATTGCTGTGCGGTTGTTGGGCGAAGATATTGTTATTTGGCGCAGTGAGGAACAGGTGATGGCGTGGCAAGATTTGTGCGTGCATCGCGGCACGCAGTTGTCTTTGGGCAAAATCCAAGGCAATTGTCTTGAATGCCCATATCATGGCTGGACGTTTAACACAGATGGGCAATGTGTGCTTATGCCCGCACACCCCGAACAAACCCCGCCCGCAAAGGCCAAGGTTCAGACTTATCGTGTTCGGCTGCAATATGATTTGGTATGGGTATGTTTTAACCAGCCGCATTGCGACATCCCGACATTTCCTGAGTGGAATGACCCCACTTTTCGCAAAATCTTGTGTGGGCCTTACCGCGTAAACGCCAGCGGGCCGCGCATTGTCGAAAACTTTTTAGATGTTGGGCATTTTCCATTTGTGCACGAAAATATTTTAGGCGTGCGCAGCCGGCCCGAAATTGCCGATTACAACGTTAAAACCACCGCCGAAGGCGTGATCGCCGAAAATGTGCGGGTGTATCAACCCAACGGGTATGGCACAGGCGAAGGCGCGACCGTGCAATATACCTACAAAGCCTTGCGTCCCCTGACGGCTTATCTTGCCAAAGAATCAACCGGCCCACGATTTGGCCTCATCTTGATGATCACGCCACACGGCCCGACCGATAGTACTGCGTGGATGTGGATGGCGATGAATTATGGGCACGATCAGTCCGAAGCCGAGTTGGTGGCATGGCAAGATACGATCTTTTGGCAAGATGCGCCGATTTTGCGCTCGCAGCGCCCAGAATTGCTGCCAATAGACTTGCAAGCCGAGTTGCACCTGCGTAGCGACCGCACCGCCATTGCCTATCGCACATGGCTGCATCAACTTGGCATTGAGCAATTAGTCGTTAGTCGTTAATTAGCGATGATAATGTGTTTGATGCGAAATTGGAAGATCGCTAGCAATCAGCATAGCGCTAACACTTCATTCATAAACCATAAAAATGCGTGTAGAACTTAAACATATCCACAAACGTTTCGGGGCGGTTCATGCTAATAATGATGTGTCGTTGTTGGTCGAAGCTGGCACGATACATGGTCTATTGGGCGAAAACGGCGCAGGCAAAAGTACGCTCGTGAAAATGTTGACCGGCTTTTATAGCCGTGATAGCGGCGATATTTTGCTGGATGGCAAATCTGTCGCAGTGCGCACCCCGATTGACGGTGTGCGTTCGGGGGTCGGCATGCTGCATCAAGACCCGCTCGATTTTCCGGCCCTGACCGTGCTCGAAAATTTTCAGACCCGCTCGCGGTTCACCCCTGCCAGCGGTTCATCGGCGCAAGACCTCGCCAAATTGGCCCAACAATTTAATTTCAAACTCGACCCCAACGAGTTGGTGAGCAATTTGACCGTCGGCGAGCGCCAACAGCTTGAGTTATTGCGGCTCTTGTCGCTGGGCGTCCGCACGCTTATCCTCGATGAGCCAACCACCGGCATTTCAGCCTCGCAAAAAACACAATTATTTAACGCCATGCGCACCCTTGCTTCGCAAGGCAAATCGGTGATTTTTGTGTCGCACAAACTCGAAGATGTCGAAGAAGTGTGCAACCATGCCACCGTGATGCGGCGCGGGCAGGTGATGGGCAGCGTGCCAGTGCGTAAGGGCGACCGTTATTTGTCGGGTCAATTGGTGGATTTGATGTTTGGACGCGAACTGGCTTTGCCAAACAAGCCAGCCACGGCCCGCCCTGAAATTGGCCTGCACATGAAAAATGTCTTGCTCAAGAGCGATAATTTGAGCGTCAAGATTGACGACCTCAAGATTCATCGCGGCGAAGTGATCGGGTTGGCCGGGCTAGAGGGCAGCGGGCAGCGTCCGCTTATTTTGGCCTGCGCTGGCGTCGAGCCGCCTGTGTCGGGCGAGGTTTTCATTAACAATAGCAACCTGACCCACAAACCGTATCAGCGTTATCTTGACAACGGCGTGTGCTATGTGCCCGCCGACCGGCTACGCGAAGGGCTGGTGGCAGGGCTGACCATCCAGGATCATGTGGCGATTCGTAACCCAGCGTCCGGCATGTTTTTGGATAACAACGCCATGAACGCCAAGGCCAAAGCCGCCATCGCGCATTTCAACATTCGCGGCACACCTGCCTCGAAGGTCGAGCGATTATCGGGCGGCAACCAGCAACGCACCCAGATTGCGCTCATGCCCAACGCGCTCAATCTGATTTTGATGGAACACCCGACGCGCGGTCTCGACATCGAATCCACCCTGTGGATTTGGAAGCAACTGATCGAGCGCTGCCAACAAGGCACAACCATTTTATTTGCCTCAGCAGACCTCGACGAAATCATGGAATACAGCGACCGCGTCATCGTATTCAGCGGCGGCAACGCCTCGGCCCCCATCCCAGCCAACGAACTCAACGCCAGCAAACTCGGCGAGATGATTGGCGGCAAGTTTTAAGCCAGTAGCCAGTAGTTAGTAGTCAGTAGTCAGATTCTACTGCTACTACTGATTACTGACTACTGACTACTGACTACTAAAATTATGTCAAAATCCCAAATTTATCGCTTTGGCTCACTCATTAGCGCATTTTTACTCATTGCCGCTATCATCCTCACCACCGGCAGCAGCCCATTTGCCGTCATCGGCACAATGCTGAGCGGCGCGTTTGGCAGTGGCGATCAATTGGCCCGCGTGATGGTTACGCTCATTCCGCTATTGCTTTGCACGGCTGGGGTTATTTACACCTTTAACGCTGGGCTTTACAATATCGGTGTTGAGGGTCAGATTGTGGTTGGGGCCGTATTTGCCACTTGGGCATTGCGTTTGTTTCAAGATTCAGTCAAGGATGATGCCGTGCCGGGCGCGCTCGCCATTATTGTGGCGTTGCTGGCGGGCGGCGTTGGCGGCATGTTGTGGGGCCTGCTGCTCGGTGTCATCAACGTGTATGGTCGGGTGAATGAGATTTTCGCTGGCGTTGGCCTCAATTTTATGGCAACGGGTTTGGCGATCTATCTCGTGTTTGGCCCATGGAAGCGGCCGGGGGTCGCATCCATGTCAGGCACACAACCGTTCGATGATAAGTTGTGGCTTAGCACCATCGGCACAACCGAGCTTAGCCCAGTCGGCATTTTAATTGCCGCCTTGGGTTTGCTGATTACGATCATTTTAATTTCGCGTACACACTACGGGTTGCGGTTGCGGGCGGTGGGCAATAACTTACGCGCCTCGTTCATCCTCGGCATTCCGGCCACGCGCCAATTGTTTAGCGCCTTCGCTATTTGCGGCATTTTGGCGGGATTGGCCGGCGCGCTGCAAGTGTTGGCGGTGTTCCATCGCCTTATCCCCAGCATCAGCAGCAACCTCGGCTTCCTCAGCTTGCTCGTGGCGATGTTGATCACCTACAACCCTGTTTTCATTTTGCCGGTCGCGTTTTTCTTCTCGGCACTCAACATCGGCGCTTTGCGCTTGCCCAGCGACCTCAAACTTGAGTCGGCGCTGGCGGGTGTCATTCAAGGCATTTTGGTGTTGTTTGTGCTGCTGGGGCGCGGCCTGAGTGAGCGCTACGGCAAAAAATAGCGCAAAAATCGGGTTTCTAATCTCATTTTCGGCTTTAGCCGAGAATTGTGATCAGAACCCCGATTTTTTTTATGTGGCAAAAATCGGGTTTCTAACCTCGTTTTCGGCTTTAGCCGAGAGATGTGATCAGAAACCCGATTTTTTTATGTGGCAAAAATCGGGTTTCTAATCTCATTTTCGACTTTAGCTGAGAATTGTGACCAGAACCCCGATTTTTTTATGTGTCAAAAATCGGGTTTCTAATCTCATTTTTGGCTTTGGCCGAGAATTGTGATCAGAAAACAGATTTTTTTTATGTGGCAAAAATCGGGTTTCTAACCTCATTTTCGGCTTTAGCCGAGAATTGTGATCAGGCCCCCGATTTTTTTTATGTGGCAAAAATCGGGTTTCTAACCTCATTTTCGACTTCAGCCGAGAATTGTGATCAGAAACCCGATTTTTGTTAATCATCTAAATAGCGAATCAATCGAAATTAACTTCGAGGTCTTGCTCGGCGCAGCGGGTTCGGCGCAACAGCCCGTATTGCAGCCGCAGTCGCTGGTCTGCTCGGCAGTGGCCCCAATGGCGGGATCAACCGCACAGCATGCACCGCCGCCGCCCAGACCAGCATTGCACACGCCGGTTTCGGGCAGCACCAAACGCACATCCAGCGCCGCCTTCATATCGCCCGCAATCGCCGCTGTAATGCTGCGCACCTGCTCATAGCCAGTCAGCATCAGAAATGTCGGCGCGCGACCATAGCTCTTCATCCCCACAACATAAAACCCCGGCTCGGCCTCGTGCTTCAGCTCGTTATAGCCGTGCGGCGGCACACTGCCACAACTGTGCAAATTCGGGTCAATTGCGCCAGCCAAGGCGCGTGGCGCTTCATTCCGGTCATCGAGGTCGAGCCTTAGCTCGCGCAACATCTCAAGGTTGGGCCGGAAACCCGTGCAAGCCACGATTTCATCCACCAAAACCTCGCGCCCATCGTCAGACATCACCCGCACCTGCTCGCCTGCTTGCGCCAATTGCGCAATTTTGAAGCCGGTGTGCATTTTGACCGTGCCATTGTCAATCAGGCGTTTGGCATTGGCCCCCAATTCGCCGCGTGCCGCCAATTGGTCATCGCTCAGACCGCCAAACATTTGCCCAAAGTCGCTGCGCCGAATTGCCCACTCGATGTGGGTGTCGGGAGCGCTTTGCGTCAGCTTCACCAATTCGAGGATGACGTTGAAGGCGCTATGCCCGCTTCCCACCACCATCACGCGCTTGTTGGCATAGCGGACGCGGTCGTTGGCCAACACTGACGGAATGCCGTAGAAAATGCGGTTGGCATGGGCGCGTTCACCCAAGGCCGGCACGCCGCTGGCCCCCAACGGGTTGGGCGTTTCATACGTGCCGCTGGCGTCAATGACGGCTTTTGCCAAAATTTGGCCTTCGCTGATGATGCCATCGGCGTTTTGCGCTTCAATCGTCACCATCAGTGGCGCGTCTTCACGCTTGCCCTTGCCTGTGCGTGACTTCAGCTTGTCGTAGCCGTCGCGCACCACATGGGTGACGCGGGTATTGAGCCGCAGGTTTTTGTGGATGGCGGGCAATGCGCCCAACGGTTCGAGATAACGTTGCACAAATTCGCCGCCGGTCGGGTAGCTTTCGCCATCCGGCGCGACCCAGCCGGTTTGGGCCAAGAGCGCCTGCGCGGCCTCGTCAACCATGTAGCGCCAAGGCGAAAAGACCGGCACATGCGCCCATTTGCGGATGCTGGCCCCGACTTGGCTGCCAGCTTCGACGACGACATAGGCTTCATTGCGCAATTCGAGTTGCGCGGCGGCGGCAAGGCCAACTGGCCCCGCGCCAATGATAAGGGTGGGAAGTGTGTTTTTCATTTTATAAAAGGAGTTATACCGATCACTTATATTAAAACGCATCATATCGCTCGCAAAAGCGCAAAAGCGCAAAGAGAAAGGAATTTTTGCGCTTTTGCAAGCGATATCATTAACCAACTGGCCTCTTTGCTTGAGGGTGAATAGGCATCTTGATATCGCAAATTGATATTGCTCTCGACTTTGACCTCGACCTCGACGAGTGTTTATCCGCGTCGAGGTCGAAGTCGTGGTTAAAGAAAACATAGATATACATCTATGTTTTTGGGCAAATAAAAACGCTTAATCAGGCATCAACAATTCCTGCTTTACGGTGGCAGTCACAGGCTCATTGGGTGCAAATTGCGACATGAGCGTGCCACAGCACACAGTTAAAAAAGTTTGGTTGAGCGAATAATACGTTTCGCGGCCCTGACGCTCGATATTGACCAAACCGGCATCGCGCAAAATCGCCAAATGATGGCTGACCGTCGGCTGTGTCAGGAACATCTTGGCTGTGATCTCGGTCACGGTCAAGCGTTCGCAACAACACAGCTTCATAATCCGCTGGCGGGTATCATCGGCAATGGCCTTGGCAAATGCAATCGGGTCAGTCATGCGTCCTGATAAATTGAAGTTTATCTATGGGTTAATAATATCGAAGTTTGTCTATTTGTCAAGTGGGTGTTTGATCTTGGGTGAAAATTTAAGGTAGGGCGATGCGCCCCATCAGCGATAATTTGCCCATGAATGGACTAAGGTATATGATCAATCAGCGATATCAAGATGCCTATTCACTACAAAACGCATCCAGCCCGCGAAGCAAAGAAATTTTGCGAATGATATGGCTCGCAAAAACGCAAAAACGCAAAAATTTTTATGCTTTTGCGTTTTTGCGTTTTTGCGAGCGATATCATGCGTCTTGATAATACCGATGGGTATGATGGCAGCGGGTTTGGCGGCATCACCCTGCATCGCGCCGCCCCGTTTGTCATCATCGGCGTGGCGTTTAGCGTGGGCATTTGGGCGGCGCAGGCGTTCGAGCTGCACCTTTGGCTGTGGGCCATGCTGGCGGTGGCGGGGTTAATTGGCCTCATTCTCACCCGCCGCGATGCGCTTGCCGCGTGGGTGTGTGCCAGCCTCATGTTGCTTGGCCTCGGCGCAGTGCGCTATGGCCTCAGCCAAGCGTTGCTGTGGCAATCCCCCACCACCGCCTTCAATGGCAAATTTGTCGTCCTCGAAGGCATGGTCATTGACGAACCCGATGTGCGCCTCGACGACATTCGCCTGCGCGTGAGGCCGAGCAAACTGATCGTAGACTCGGCCAGCGCCACCCCCAGCAGCCAAAGCGACTTCTCAAATTACGTCCTCATCCGCGCCGATAAAAGCATCCCTTGGCGTTATGGAGACACCTTGCGGGCGCGTGGGGCGCTCGATGCGCCGCCGGTGTTGAGCGAATTCGACTACCGCGACTATTTGGCACGCCAAGAGGTGCTGTCGTGGATGTCGCGCCCGCAAAGCCTGACCCGCCTCGACAGTGAACGCGGCTCGGCGTTGTGGACACGGTTGCTGCATGTCAAAGATCTGCTGCGCCAATCCATTCGCCGCATCATGCCCGCGCCCGAATCGGCCTTGCTGAATGGCATTCTCATCGGCGACGACAACGAAATGCCCGACACGCTGGTGCAAGCCTTCCGCACGACCGGAACATCGCACATCGTCGCCATTTCGGGGTTCAATGTTAGCATTGTCATCGCTCTCGTTGTGCCGGTGCTCAGCCAATTGCTCAACAAACGCCGCGCTGCCCTCGTTGCCATTCCCGCCATCATCGGCTATGTGCTGCTGGTCGGCGCGTCGGCCTCGGTGGTGCGGGCGGGGGCCATGTCCATCATCGCGCTCATCGGGCAAGCCCTGTGGCGGCGTGGGTTTACCATCAACACCTTGGCGGCGGCGGCCTTTTTTATGTTGATGTGGGACCCCGATACGTTGTTTGATGGCGGTTTTCAATTGAGCGTGATGGCGACCTTGGGGTTGGTGCTGTATGCCGATTTGTTTCAAACAGCGGTGCAAACAAGGCTTGAACAGCGTTTTAGCAGCGAAACCGCTCGTAAAATTACCAATATTTTGGCCGATATGTTACTTATCACCTTCGCTGCGCAATTGACCACGCTGCCGCTTATTTTAATGAATTTTCACAATTTGTCGTTGGTGGCGCTATTCACCAATGCGCTGGTGTTGCCCGCCCAACCGCCGATCATGATTTTGGGTGGGCTTGCGGCGCTATCGGGCATGGCATCGGAGGCCGCCGGTTGGCTGCTCGGCTGGCCGCCCTATGTTTTGCTCACCTATACTTTGCGGGTGGTTGAATGGACGGCGGGCTGGCCGTTGGCGGCTGTGCCGATCTACAATTTTGGCGCTGGCTCAGCCGCGCTGTATTATGCGGTGCTTTTCAGTGCCACCACACTGTTTACCCAATCCGCCAAAACCCAGCGCCAATTTTGGCGCTGGCTGCGGCAACGGGCGCTGCCCGTCACAGCGATGATCGCCCTCATCACCGCCATTGGTGTTGGCGTGGTGTGGCAATGGCAAAAGCCAGATGGCAAATTGCGCGTGATTTTGACGGGCAGCGCTGCGTTCATCCAAACGCCATCTGGCAAACAGGTAGTTTTTGTGGGTGGCGGCGGGCTGGCGGCAGAAATGGGTCGCGCCATGCCGATTTGGGATCGCGCCGTTGAGTTGGTGATTTTGCCCAGCCGCGATGATTTCACTCGCGCCGACGCGCTGTCGGTGCTCAATCGCTATCGCGTCGGCACGCTGGCGCAGCCCGTGCCGCCTGCATCGGGTGAGGCCAACAGCCCGCGCTTAGCCGAATTTCAGGCTGCCGCCGCCAATAGCGTCGTGCGTATGCTCGATGCGCCGCTTGGCACGCGGGTAACGCTCGAACCGGATGTGACGCTGACGTTGGTCGAGCGCGGCGATAACTCGCTGGGGGCAAAAATTCAGCACGGCGAGGTCGAGATCGAACTGGCGGGCGACACCGACATTTTGGCTGGCTCGGATCTCGCCAGCGATCTCATTTTCGCCAACCCACGCACCCGCAACATTGCCAGCATCCTCAACCCCGCTGCACCGTTGTGGGTGATCTGGGCCGACGCGCCCGGCAGTTTGCCCACCACCCTCAGCGCCCGCACCCGCGTCATCTCCCTGCGCGACAGCCCCGTCGCCACCTTCGTCAGCGATGGCAAGCAATTGAGACTGGAATGAGTAATGGTTAATGGTGAGTGAATAGTGATAGTGGATAGTGATAGTGATTTAAACGGCGATAGTAGAACTTAAAATTATCTACTATCACTATCCACTATCACTATTTACTATGCACTCATTCACCCATTTAGTCAATCCAGTCAAACGTCCGTGTGACGGCTTTTTTCCAGCCGCGATAGAGGGCGGCGCGGTGGTCGGCGGACATGGCAGGTTGCCATTCGCGGTCTTTGCCCCAGTTGGCACGTAGATCGTCAATTTGTTGCCAAAAGCCAACCGCGAGGCCCGCCGCATAGGCCGCGCCCAGCGCCGTTGTCTCGGCGACGATGGGGCGAATGACGGGCACGCCCAGCACATCGGCCTGAAATTGCATCAGTAATTCGTTGCGCACCATCCCGCCATCCACTTTTAACGCCGTCAGCGGCACGCCTGAATCGGCGTTCATCGCGTCTAGCACCTCGCGGGTTTGGTAGGCGGTGGCTTCGAGCGTGGCGCGGGCAATGTGGCCCTTGTTGATGTAGCGCGTCAGCCCGGCGATCACGCCGCGAGCGCTGTCTTTCCAATAGGGCGCATACAGCCCCGAAAATGCGGGCACAAAATAGATGCCGCCACTATCGGCAACGCTGGCGGCCAGCGTCTCAACCTCGTGCGATTGTTGAATGAGGCCCAAATTGTCGCGCAGCCACTGCACCAATGCGCCGGTGATGGCAATTGAGCCTTCGAGCGCATACACGGCGGGCTGTTGCCCAATTTTGTAGCCCAGCGTGGTGAGCAAGCCGTGTTTTGAGGGGATGGGTTGCGTGCCAGTGTTGAGTAACATGAAGCAGCCCGTGCCATATGTGTTTTTTGCCTCGCCGGGCGAGAAGCAGGTTTGCCCGAACAGCGCCGCCTGTTGGTCGCCCAAAATACCGGCGATGGGGACACCAGTTAAGTTGAGCGTTGAGCGTTGAGCGTTGAGATCGGGCTGCACCTGAGCATAGGTTTCGGACGACGAGCAGATGCGCGGCAGCATGGCACGCGGGATGCCCATGAGTTGCAAAATCTCGTCATCCCAGTCCAGTGTTTGCAGGTTCATCAGCATGGTGCGGCTGGCGTTGGTCACATCAGTGACATTCACGCCGCCATTCACGCCGCCGCTCAAATTCCACACCAGCCACGTGTCCATATTGCCAAATAGCAATTCACCGCGCTCGGCCCGCTCGCGTGCCCCAGACACATTGTCGAGCAGCCATTTGATCTTTGGTCCCGAAAAGTAAGTGGCGAGCGGCAAACCCACCTTGTCGCGCAGGCGGTCTTGCCCCCCATCTGCTGCAAGTTGGCTGCAAATGTCGGCGGTGCGGGTGTCTTGCCACACCAGCGCGTTGTAAATGGGTTGCCCGGTGGCGCGATCCCACACCAGCGTTGTTTCGCGTTGGTTGGTAATGCCCACCGCAGCGACGTCTGCCGCGCTGGCATTGGCATTGCGCAGCGCTCCGGCGATCACCTCTTGGGTGCGTGCCCAAATTTCAAGCGGGTCATGCTCTACCCAGCCGGGTTGCGGGTAAATTTGGGTGTGTTCTTTTTGGTCATAGGCCACCACTTGCCCCGCGTGATTAAACAAAATACAGCGGGTGCTGGTGGTTCCTTGGTCTATAGCGGCAATATATTGGCTCATGGGATGTATTTTATGTCAACTTTAGCGCCCCTCAAACGATACTTCGGGGTAAGCAGGCGAGGCGGTAGCTAACAATGGCGATGCCATTCCGCGTAAATGCTGATCGAAAAACGCCAGCAAATAATCGTTGTTTAGCCGCATCATGCGTGTGCCGTCAATCGGGCCTTTCAGGCCCAAACTTGATGCCAACGGCGAGAGCAACGAGATCATGATGAAATCATAGTGTTTTGCGCCGGTTATATAGGCGCGGTAAATGGGGCGTGTGGCGCGGTTGAACATGCCCATAAAGCGTTTGTCGCTGTTATTGTCACGCCACTCGCCGCTCCACAAGGCAAAAAACGGTTGCGACAAGCTTTTGTTGATGATGTCATCGCTTAAGCCAATGGCGGCGACATCCATGCCAAAACCGGCTTTGCAGCGGGTGTCGGTGGCGCAGACACGGGTAATGGCCGCCGCGCCGGTCGAATGCCCCATTAGCCCCAAACGCGAGAAGTCGAAGCGCCCTTTCAGCCATGTGGCTTTGAGTTGCCCGTTGGCATCACCAGTGTTGAGCAAGGCCAGTTGGTCGAGCACAAATTGCACATCGGCGGCATACACATTGACCAATTGCATAAAACGCGGGTTGAAGTCGGGGCTGCCGCTGGGCGGCAAAATGCTCGATTTGAGCGGCGCGACACTGCCGTCGGGGAACACCGTGATCATTGAGCCATAGCTATGGTCAATGGCAACGACGAGGTAGCCATGACTCGCCAAGTCTTCGCTCTGGTGGAGGTTGACGGTGCGAAATCCGGTCCAGCCGTGTGAATAAAGCACAACTGGCAGCGCTTGGGTGCTGTCTATCATCGGTGCATCCACAAACGAGTTGGTTTGGGTCAATTTAGCGTGATCGAGCGCAAAGCTGGGCAAATTGAGGCGCTGGGCGATGGTCGGGCCAGCGATATCAATGCGGTCGAGCCATTTGGCGGGCTGCGCCCCGATGATAGATTTGGCAGGATACCACACTTGCACCATGATTTGCCGTTTGTCGGCGGGGTCGTCGGTGTAAATTTCGTCGCGGTTGGGGTCTTTTAGGTAAAATGAGGCCGTGCCGATAGGATATTTGCCGGTGGGGCTGGGCAATTTGGGCACAGGGAACAAAATGGGCAGCGCCGTTGAAATGATGAGCAGCAAGCCGAGCATGACGCTGCCCACAATGCCGAGTGTTTTGCGCCATTTACTCGGCGTGGCGGGCGAGCTGCTTTTGCTTTGTCGCCATGCTAATACTATCGCCACGACAATGCCAAGGTAGGTCGGCACATTTTGCCAGCGGTAGCCTTCGATGAGCAATTGCAGTGGGGTCGCCAATAGCATCGAGCCAGCGATATAACGCAACCAAGGCCGCAATAGGGGGATTCGTCGGCTGAGCATGGCTCCGCCAGCAGTTAAGATCGTGAGCGTAAGTTGTAAAAATTCAAATGGGCGCATAAATTTAATGATCTCAAATCCTAATCTGTAACAAAAAAGCGGTTTTGTGCAGAAAATTGCATTTGCATTATGCACCCCATGTGCCGGGGTTGAGCAAATCTTCGTCATCCAACCGCAGGGTGGCGAGTTGTTGGATTAGAGCGTTGGGTAATTGGGCATGCAGCGCGGGCAAATTTTCGGCGAGTTCGGCGGTGCTGCGGATTCCAATCAACACCGAGCTAATTTGGGGCTGAGCGAGTGCAAACGCAATGGCAGCTTGGGCTGGGGTTAGCCCTGTGCCCGACTCAGCCACCATTTGCCGATATTGGCGTGAGCGGGCGCGGAGTGATTCGAGTCGGTCGGGCAAATGGTCGGCTCGCTCGGTGAGCGCTCCTCGTAACAGCACCGAACGCACCAATACGCCCAGATTTTTTTGTGTTGCTAATGGAAAAACTTGCTCGACGAGACGTTGGTCGAACACCGAATAGGTGACTTGCAGCACATCGAAAAGGTCGAGTTCGATGGCCCGCAGCGGGGTTTGTGCGCCATAAAACGAGCCGCCGGTCGCGCGAATTTTGCCTGCCCGCCGCGCCTCGTCAAACACTGCCGCTAGCGTTTCGTGTTGGTCGAGCACGGCGTGATCGGTATTGTGAATTTGCCATACGTCCACATAATCGGTTTGTAACAGACGTAGGCTGGTGTCGAGTGAGTCGCGCATGTGCTGCCGCAGGGCCGTGCCGGTCATCGCTGTGCCATCGGGATGATGCACGCCGGTTTTGGTAGCGATGATGGCTTGTTGGCGTCGCCCGCGCAAGGCTTTGCCCAGCACGGACTCGCTTTCGCCGTAGCCACGAGCCGTGTCAATAAAATTGATGCCAGCATCGAGTGTGGCATGAACCAACGCGATTGCTTCGGCCTCGGGCGGGCGACCATAGTGGCCGGGCGCGGCGATGCCGTAATCTAGCCCAAGCTCAACCGTGCCAAGTGCCAATGGCGACACCTGTAAATTGCTGCGTCCGAGGGTTCGATCGTTGGTCGTGGTCATGATTGTCTGAGTTTAAACGGTGACATTGCAACCGCAAGCCAACGCGATAGTAGAAGGTGATATGGCATATTTTGTGCCATCACGGCGCATGTGCGGATCATGCACGATGACATCTTTTACCCCATGCATTAAATAAAATCGGGGGCCAATTTGCAGGTCTTTGGCTTCATAACCCTTGCTCACGACTTCGATGACGGCTTCGGGGATGAGCGAAATGGCGGTTTCTTGTTCGGCTTCGGGCGGCTCTTGACAAAAAATGGCAATATCGGGGCGTTTTAACGAACCATCTGGGA
Source organism: Anaerolineae bacterium (assembly GCA_018500105.2). Taxonomy (GTDB): domain Bacteria; phylum Chloroflexota; class Anaerolineae; order J036; family Brachytrichaceae; genus AQU-03. Next base: position 18,366 of record JAHBAL020000505.1, on the reverse strand, counting down.
ACAGAATGTAGGCATCGGAAATATGCACACAAGCGCACCCATCCGCATTTGTTGTTTGCGTTTCTGGGTTGGGCAAAGAACGCCGAATTTGATCAATGATTTTTTTGTGTTTATAAGACGGAAAAGCTTCCCACATCGGCAATCCGCCAACTAGCTCCAATTTAAACCCAGCATCTTCGGCACGGTGAGCCAACTCGAGAATATCCATAACAATATTCTAGTGGTTAATGGTTAATGGTTAATGGTTCATGATAAGTTATGAGTCATTAACCATTGACCATTAACCATTAACCATTAGATTGACTGCTTGTGCTACCTCGCGCATTTGCGCGTCTGTCAAGGCCAAGCCGCTCGGCAAATAAAACCCGCGTCGGGCGATGCGTTCGGCGTTGGGGTAATGTTCGTCCGCAAACCAGCCCTTCTTTTTAAACACCGGCTGCTCGTGCATGTTCCAGAAAAATTGGCGCGTGCCGATGCCGCGCTCAGCCAATCGGCGGCAGGCTTCGTCATTGTCGAACGGCACGCTGTCCTTCAGCACAAGGCCATACACCCAATAAATATTGTCAGCGTAAGCCGTGTGCTCAATGGGCAATTCGAGGTGTGGGTTATGGGCGAGTAGCTCGGTATAAAACGCGCCGATGTGTCGTTTTTTCGCCACAAACGTATCGAGCCGCTCAAGTTGGGCCAAGCCGAGCGCGGCTTGCATATTGGTCATGCGCAAGTTGTAGCCCAATTCTTCGTGAATGTAGCGACGTTTGCCAAAGAACAAATTGCGCGCACCACGACATCGCTCGGCAAGCGCCTCGTCGTCGGTCAAAATCATGCCGCCTTCGCCGGTTGTCACGTGTTTGTTTGGATAAAAGCTGAACGTGCTGATATCGCCAAAGCTGCCGCATGGTTTGCCGAAATAGGTTTGCCCGTGCATTTCGGCGGCATCTTCGATGATCTTGAGGTTGTGATTGCGGGCGAGTTCGAGCACCGGATTGAGGTCGGTCGGCAGGCCGTAAATGTGCACCAACATAATGGCTTTGGTGCGCGGGGTGATTTTGGCCTCAATTTGCCGCACATCCATGTTCCAGGTGGCATCGCAATCCACCAGCACCGGCATTGCGCCAGCGCGGGCGACGGCTGCGGCACACGAAATGATCGTGAAAGTGGGCATAATCACCTCGTCACCTGCGCCGATGCCTAGGGCAATGACGGCAGCATCGAGCGCCGCCGACCCATTTGACACCGCAATGCCATGCTTGCGGCCCATTTTTGTGGCAAATTTTTGCTCAAATTGCTTAATAAACGGGCCTTCGGACGAGATCCAGCCGGTTTCGATACATTCGATCAGGTATTTTCGTTCGTTGCCATCAAGCAACGGTTCATTAACGGAGATGGGCATGAGCAGTGCTAGTGATTAATGGTTAATGGTCAATGGTTAATAGTTGATCAATTATTAACCATTAACCATTAAAGATCGGGTGTGATGCCGAGCGCTCGCAGTTGTGCAGCAAGACGTTCGGCGCGGGCGTGTTCGGTTTCGGCACGGTTGCGCTCGGTTTCGGCACGATTGCGTTCGGTTTCGGCGCGGTTACGCTCGGTTTCGGCACGATTGCGTTCGGTTTCGGCGCGATTGCGCTCGGTTTCAGCGCGGGCGAGCAGTTCAAGGTAAGTTTCAAAGCGTGTGCCGTCTGGTTTGGTCAGCACAAGATCAACGCCATCAATATGGAATTTAACCCCCGTTCGTGGGCTAACAAACCCTTGCATGTCTGACACAAGATGCAATGTTTGAAAAACGTCATCTTCACGCACATAGCCATCTAAATCGCCTGTATCGGGATCATAAACATAATATTCTTCGACCTCATAGCGATTGTAAAAGCGCAATTTGTTGCGCATCTCTGCTGCCCGATTACCGGGCGACAAGATTTCAAATACGACTTGTGGCGCGATGTCGTTTTCTTCCCACTGTCTGTAGCTGCCGCGATAGCCTTTGGGGCGGCCAAAGGCAAGCATGATATCGGGCGCGAGACGAAGGTCGGGCCGCCCTTGTTGGGCATACCACAACAAATCGCCCGCGACAAACACATCTGGGTCGTCTTTATACATTGCCTCAAACCCATTTTTGATGCTAACCATCCATTCCCATTGTTTTGTATTGTCTGCCATTGGTTGACCGTCACTGTCTGGATATTCGATTGGAGGAGGCGCAACTGTTGCCAGCGGCATAGTATTTGGACGAGCGCGAAAAGGGGCGGGGGCGCTTGGCGCAACAGTAATACTCATGCTGAAATTATAATCTTGGGCGCAGCTAGATGTATTTTTTTAGATGCTCAACATAATAAGCCAATGAGCGTTTTAGACCTTCGTGTAAATCAATTTTGGGTTGCCAGCCTAAGACCTGCTGCATTTTGTCGTAATTGCTGTAATAGTCGCCGATGTCAATTTTTTTGCGTTCGGGTGGAAAAGGCACAATCTCAAAACTTCCACGTCCATACACCTCGACCATGAGCGCGGCTAAATCGTGCAAATTGATGACTTCGTGACTGCCTGTGTTAAAAATTTGCCCATCGGCTTCAGGCGATTCTGCCGCCAACAACAAGGCATCAACGGCGTCATCTGCATAATTAAAATCGCGTTTTTGCAACCCATCGCCGAACACTTGAATGGGCTTGCCCTCGATCAAATTGCGAATCCAGATGCCGACAAAAGTCTGTCGCGCATCTTTAACGCGCATGCCCGGGCCGTAGGTGTTGGTCAGCCGTAACGCGCAAGACCGAACACCATACACATTGTTGTAAAGCAAGTGATACCATTCGCCTGCCAGTTTGTTGATGCCGTTGACGTCAACTGGCACAATCGGGTGCTGCTCATCTACCGGCAAATATTGCGGCTTGCCATACAATTGGCGGGTGCTGGCGAAAATAATTTTAATGTCGGGGTTGTGTTTTCGGCACGCCTCTAAAATTGATAATTGGGCGCGGGCGTTGATTTCGAGATCGGTAAATGGGTCGCTCATCGAATCAACATGGCTGGTTTGGCCCGCCAAGTTGAATAGATAATGTTGCCCTTGCACTAAATGCGCCATCGCAAATGGGTCACGCACATCTGAAATATTGACGGTGAGGCGGCTGCGAATGTCATGAATGTTAAAGAGGTTGCCGCCGTAGGACGGGATGAGGCTATCCACTAACGTTACATGCGCCCCAAGCCCGACCAGCCGCCGCGCCAAATGTGAACCGATAAAGCCAATGCCGCCGGTGATCAGGATGTTTTGGTTGTCAAAATTCAAGAGGGTGATGGTGAATTATGAATTATGAATTACGAATTGCAACAAGTAACTGACGTTACGCAAGGCTCAAATTTTTTACCACAAAGCGCACAAAGAACTCAAAGATTTGTATCCGAAAGCCGTTTTTTCTTTGAGTCCTTCGTGCACTTCGTGGTGAAATACTTACCTTGTGCGTAAGGTGAGCAAGTAAGTTTTCAATTTGTAATTCGTAATTCGTAATTCGTAATTAATATTTGTAAAACCCGTGCTTGACCTTGCGGCCAATGCGCCCGCTTTCGACCATGCGCTGTTGAATCGGGTGGGGGCGATATTTGGGGTCTTGGAAATAGGCGTTATATACCGATTGTGTCACGGCAAAATTGACGTCACAGCCAATCAGGTCAATCAACTTAAACGGACCCATCTTAAAGCCTAGCGATTCCATGAGCGTGTCAATGGTCTCGATATCGGCGGCGTTTTCGCCCAACAAGCGAAATGCCTCGCCATAGAAAGGCCGCGCCACGCGGTTGACGATAAAGGCCGGGGTGTCTTTGCAGCGCACGGCGGTTTTGCCGATGGATTTCACGAAGGCGAAGGCGGCTTCGAGTGTGCTGTCGCTGCTAAAATCGCACGAAATCACCTCGACCAACGGCATGATGTGCGCTGGATTGAAGAAATGTAGCCCGATAAACCGGTCGCCGCGCTTGACCGCGCCCGCCATCGCGTTGATGCTGAGCGACGAAGTATTGCTGGCGAAAATGGTGTGCGGCGGAGCCAACTCGTCGAGCTTGGCAAAAATCTCGCGCTTTAGATCGAGCTTTTCCGGCACAACCTCGATGATGAGATCGGCGTGAGCGGTTTCTTCAAGCTGGGTTGCGGTGAAAATATGCCCCTTGGCTCGTGCCGAAGCCTCGCTATTGATTTTGCCGCGAATCACGCCTTCGTCAAGCTGTTTGTAAATGGTATTTAACCCGCGTTGCACAAACGCATCGGTGATGTCGTAAAGCACGACGCGGTAGCCACCCAACGCCGCTGCTTGCGCGATGCCCGCGCCCATTGTGCCCGCGCCCAAAACTGCAATAGTTTCCATATATTTTTAATGGGTGAATGGGTGAATGAGTGAATGAGTGATTGGGTGATTGGGTGATTGGGTGATTGGGGATTAAGGATTAGCGATTAGAGATTTTTTCATCCTTCATCCTTCATCCTTTTCCAATCACTCATTCACCCAACCACTCATTCACTCATTTCCCCGTAAACTGGGCTGGTCGTTTCTCCAAAAAGGCGCGGACCCCTTCTTTGTTGTCTTCGGTTGCGCCAGCCACGTCTTGTAGCAGGGCTTCATATTCGAGCGCTTCATCGAGGTCTTGTTCAAACGAGCGTTGCATGGCGCGTTTGGTCAGGCCATAGGCTTTGGTTGCGCCGCTGGCGATTTGGCTCGCCCATTGCTGCACGGTGGCGGCAAAATCGGCCTCGCTCGCCACCGCATTCACCATGCCCCACGCCAAGGCGGTGTTGGCGGGCACGCGCTCGGCGGTAATCGCCATTTGGTAGGCCCGCGAATACCCGATCAACTGCGGCAAAATCCAATTCACCCCGCTGTCGGGGATGAGGCCGATTTTGCTGAAGGCCAGCATGAAACTGGCTTTTTCAGACGCGATGCGAATATCGCAGGCCAGCGCAATGCCGCAACCGGCCCCGGCGGCGATGCCATTAATTGCGCCGATGATGGGCTTTTCGATGCGCACCATCAGCTTGATCAGCCGATGATAGCCGTGCCGCAAATGTTCGCTGATGGACATTTGCTCACGCCGATCTTGAAAGCCGGATAAATCTTGCCCGCTGCTGAAGCCGCGCCCAGCGCCGGTTAGCACAATACAGCGCACTTTGCCATCCCGATCCGCTTGTTTCATGGCGTCTATCGTTTCGGCGATCATGGCATCGTTAAAGGCATTGAGCGTGGCTTGGCGATTGAGCGTAATCGTAGCGACGCCGTTTTCGACGGTGTAAAGGATGTTTTCGTATGACATGGTGGGTTTAAACCCGAAAGATTATATGCGAAAAGTTCAAACTGCCGAGCCAAACATCATGGTCACAATACCGGCCTTCATCGCATCTTGCAGACTTTTGCCCGCCTCGGCCATTTCGGGCGATTTCATGGCGGCTTTCAGTGCGGCGTCGTCGGCAAAATGCAGCACCGCCATCAAATAAAAGCCATCGCCGACCAAGGTGCGGCCAAATTTGGTGATGTCAATGGATTGTAGACCGGGCACTTTTCTCACGGCGGGCACATGCACGTTGAAATAGGTGTCATCGAAGGCAGCCGTATCGGCTGGGGTTTTGTATAAAGCGGTTAAAGTTGACATGGGTCTTTAAATGAGTGAATGAGAGAATGAATGAATGAGTGATTGGGAATGAGGGATTATTTCAACCTTCAACCTTCATCCTTCAACCTTCATCCTTTCCCCTAGATTCCTTTAAACTGTTCAAATGGCTCACGGCATTGATTGCACACATACATGGCGCGGCAAAGTGTCGTACCAAAGCTGTTTTTGAGCGTGACATCGGCGCTGCCACAACGCGGGCAATGCGGCATGTCAAACAAAATGACATTCACATCGCCGCCGTGGATGGCAGGCGGGGCCAGCCCAAACGCATTGAGTTTAGCACGCGCTTCGGGTGTGATCCAGTCGCTGCTCCACGCCGGCGCGTTGGTGATGTTGACGCTGGGCTGCGCCACCCCCAAGGTGCGCAATTGGGCCAAAATGTCGTCACGCATGACATTAAGCGCCGGACAACCCGAAAACGTTGGCGTCATCGTCACCGTCACGGCCGCCCCATCAATTACCACATCGCGCACAATGCCCATTTCGACAATATTGATGACCGGTATTTCGGGGTCTTTGACTTGCTCAAGGGCTTGCCAAACTTCTTTTTGCGTCAGCATATAAACCAACTTAAACCTTGGAGACCTCCGAGGTTTTTAGGTAATATTGATCGCGGTTGCTGATAATTTGCGAAATATGCTCGTACGTATGCCCAATCGTGTGCCATGTTAGCCATTCGATACTCATATTTGTGATCTTCGGGTGCTGCACATGGCAACGCCACTGCGCCTCGTCGAGCGCCTGTAATTTTGCCGCAAACTGTTGACACGCCGAGTCAAAATCACCCAACAGCTTGTCAAATGGCTCATCGGCTGAATAATGGGCTTGCATATGCGCATCGGCATTAAATGGCTGAACGGGTGTGCCGGGCGCTTTGAGCGCCATAACGATGCGCGGCAAAAAAAGGTCGCGTTGCACATCGCGCAAATGCGCCACTACCTGATGGATATTCCAATCGGCGGGCGCGGGCTTGAACCACAATTCGTCATCGCCGACAAACTTGACTGCCGTATTGAGCAGGTCGCCGCAGGCCAGCACCTGCGCAATGAGATATGGGTGTAGTTTATTCATATTTTTCACCAATCGGCCTGCGGGTCGAGACGCGCCACCGATTGCATATCGGCCAATAATGCCGCCAAATGTTGGGTGTGGTTGGCGCGGCTGTCATGGTTGGCCAGGCTGGCCGGCGCAATCAAGTCACATTCGGCCAACATGTCGCTCACTTTGGCCCGCCATTGTTGGTGCAATGGGGTCATGTCAGGCCAAATGCCAGCCGCGACAAGCGCCGCGTCGCCGGGCATGGGCGTAAAAAGTTGGCTGGCGAGGGGCCATTGCGCATCGAGCGCGGCCTGCATTCGGCGATGGCTCTCGGCAGTGCCTTGACCCAAACGTCGCACCCACGCCGTGCTGTGCCGCGTATGATAAATTTCTTCGCGCAGCACTTTGGCGGCGGCTTGGGCAACGGCGACGTGGCTGCTCTTGGTCAAGGTGGGCAACAACACCCATTCAAACTGATCGAACAAAAATTGGCGCAACATGGTAAAGGCCCAATCACCAATCGGCAATTCGAGCAATTGGGCGTTGCGCCAATCGGCGGCATCTCGAAAATAGACCAATTGGTCGGCGTGTTCATCGGGCTGCCCGCGCAGGTCGCACAAAATGTCATACCACAAGGTGGCGTGCCCCAATTCGTCTTGGGCGAGGTTCGCCAGCGCAATGTCTTCTTCGAGCATGGGCGCGTGCCCAGTCCATTCACTGTCGCGGTGCGCCAAAATCAGCTCGTCGTCGGCGAGAGCCAGCAAACGCGCATCGAGGGTGGAGGTAAGTTTGGCATTCATGATTAAAATTTAAGCGTCTTCGTGGGGATCAGCGCCGCTCAGTTTGCTGGCAATTTCGGCGCGTTGGCGACGGCTTTGGCGGGCCACATCGCCATAATACGATTGCTGGCGATACACTTTGTCTTTGGCTGGCTCGAACCAACTCGGCGCGGCCTCGGCCTCGGTTTTGCTGATGGCGGTTTCGGGGCAAACCCACCACACAAAGGTCTCGGGGCTGGGGAATTTGTGCATGGCCGCCGTCACCGCGTCTTGGGGCGTGCTGGCCGCGACCGTGCCCGCATACGCCACATACGTCATCGAACGCCGCTGCGATGTTTTGCGAAAAACTGCATAGCTGGTGAGCCGTGAGCCATGAGCCATGAGCCATGAGCCTTGAGCTTCTGGGGCTTGATTCTTGCTGCTTAGCTCAAGGCTCAAGGCCTCCGGCTCATGGCTTGTTGCATAAATTTCCGATTCCGGCACGGCCCACATGCTGACGGCATTTGGGCGGCGACCATACACATCGCGGGCGTGCATCAGCGCCATTTCGGCATCGGGCGCATGAACACTGCCGATATTGCTGTGTGGCTGATTTGGCGCGTCTTGCTTGAAAATTTCGTAACGCATTTTTAAAATTTAAAATTTAAAATGGAAAATTTAAAATTAGTCGGTGACCTAATTCTTCATTTTCAATTTTCAATTTTTCATTTGCGCTCAGCATAGGCGGTGACGGCATCGCGCACCCAAGCGCCATTGTCGTGCGCCTGATTGCGGGTGGCGAGGCGTTCCTTGTTCATTGGGCCATTGCCCTTAACCACCTGCCAAAAATGCGCCCAATCAATGGGGCCGTGCTTCCAGTGCTTGCTTTCGGCGTCGTAACGCAATTGCGGGTCGGGAATTTGCAAACCAATCGCCATCAATTCGGGCACAACCTCGTCCAAAAAGAGTTGGCGCACGGTGTCATTGCTTTGGGTTTTCACCCCCCAGCGAATGAGCACCTCGCTGTTGGGCGAATCGCTGTCGTGCGGGCCAAACATCATCAGCACCGGCCACCACCAGCGATTAAGCGAATCTTGCGTCATTTGGCGCTGATTGGGCGTGCCTTGGGCATATTTCACAATCATCTCTTTGCCTTGGCGCTGATGAAATGTCTCTTCGGCGCAAATGCGCACCATCGCCCGTGAGTAAGGGCCGTAGCTGCAATGCGCCAACATGGTCTGATTTTTGATCGCCGCGCCATCCACCAGCCAGCCAATCATGCCGATATCGGCCCAGTTGAGCGTCGGGTAATTGAAGATAGACGAATATTTGGCCTTGCCCGCCAACAGCGCCTGCTCCAGCTCGTCGCGGCTGATGCCCAGCGTTTCGGCGGCGTGATACAAATATTGCCCGTGACCGGCTTCGTCTTGCACTTTGGCGATCAACACCATTTTGCGGCGCAGGCTGGGGGCGCGGGTAATGTAATTGCCTTCGGGCAACATGCCGACGATTTCGCTATGGGCATGTTGCGAGATCATGCGGATGAGTTGCTTGCGATAGTCGTCCGGCATCCAGTCGCCCGGCTCGATCTTCTCGCCGCGGGCGATCCGTGCCTCAAATTCGGCCAGTTTTAGGGTGATATCGGTTGTTTGGGTCATGGCTTTTTTAAGTGGATAGTGATAGTGGATAGTTTTTTTTCTAACTATCCACTATCACTATCCACTATTCACTTTTAATTCTATATCATTCTAGGGAAAGACGAGGCGATTTTTGGCTAGTCTTATCCCTAAACAGTATAATTTGTAAGGATGAAGCCGCTTTATTTTAACCCGCGTGTTGATTTTGCGTTTAAGCGGGTGTTTGGCTCGCCCCAAAATGAGGATGTGTTAATTAGCTTTCTCGACGCAGTATTGTATGCCGGTGCTGGGCGAATCCGGACTGCGCAAATTCTTAACCCATATGTGCCGGGCGAGACCCAATCTCACAAAGAGACGCATGTGGATGTGCGGGTCATGCTTGACAACAGGCGCGAGGTGTTGATTGAAATGCAGATGATCAACGTGTTGAGCTTTGCCCAGCGGGTGCTATACAACGTGGCAAAAGTGTATGGCAGTCAATTAAACCGAGGCAATGCTTATGAGGATTTGCATGGCGTGATTGGGTTAACCATTGCCAACTTTACGCTATTTCCTGCACAAGACGCTTGGCATTCACATTTCACATTGCGAGAAACGACAACGGGCATGGCCTATCCCGGCCAAGATAATATCGAATTGGTATTTGTAGAATTGCCAAAATTTGACAGCAAACATGCTGATTTGAGCCGTAAAGAAAATCAGTGGGCGTTGTTTTTAAAGGAGGGAGAAATGTTAGAAGAAAATGTGCAAGCCTATTTGATGCGAGACCCGGTGATTCAACGTGCCTATGAGAATTTGGAGATGGCGCGGATGAAGGGAAGCGAACTGCAGGAACTAGAAAGCCGTGAGACTTGGTTGCGCGACCGGATTGGAGAAGTGCAATTTGCCTTAACGACGGGCCGCGCTGAAGGTCGGGTTGAAGGTCGGGTCGAAGGTCGCGCTGAAGGCATCGAATTGGGTATGGAGCAAATGGTATTGCGGCAGTTAAAGCGCAAATTTGGAGCGATTTCACCCATCTTGCAAGCCCAAGTTGTAGCGCTGGATGTGTCACAACTCGAACAACTGGCGGATGAATTGCTCGACTTTCAAGTGCTGGACGATTTGCAACATTGGCTTGCAACTCAGGGGGTTAAATAGCTCGACGATCAGTGTGACCGGGCGTTTTACGGTGAAGCGGGGCACGACCCAAGTTATATAATATTCCCCTCATCATGTTGCCTACTTTTGCCGAATGGAAAACCGCCGCCGCCAACAATGCGCGTCAAGCGCTGCGAAACCTGACGGATGAGGCGCGCAAGGCCGCACCCGAAGCCCTGTATTACACGCTGTGCAGCGCGGCCTTGTTGCCGCTGGGCGCGGCGCTGCAAGGCTTGCCGCCCGAAGCCGCCCAAACCCCGCTGATTAACCTGATGGGCGGGGCAGGCGCAAACCTGCTGGCGAATATCGTGCAGCAGGTGTATGACAAACGCGCCGCGCCCGCCGAGCAAGCCGCCGCCATTCAACAAGCCGCCCTGCAAGATGGGCGCGTATTGGACGCGCTTGACGAGATGCTGAAAAAGCTGGATGTGCTGGCCCAAGCGCCAATTCAACTGAGGGCAGATGACAAACAATGGTTTGCCAGCACCTTAGAGGCGGCCTTGGCGCGGCTGGGCAGCCCACTCAGCATCAACGCCCAAGGCGCGGTGATTGGGCCGCAGGCCAGCATTTCGGCGGGCGGCGATTTTGTCGGGCGTGATAAATATATATACAATTTTTATGGTGCGACGCAAGAAAGACTTGCACCGGTATATTTACGGCAATTGTGGAAAGCCTGTGTGCGCATCCCTTTAGAGGCTGCCCAAAAATCAGATGATGGCAATAACTTAAGCCCAATTCGACTTAATGAAATTTATATTACGCTGAATGTTCGTGATGTTGCGCCAGTAAAACGCGGTTCGATACAAAGCCGCACGGGCGATGAAGATGTAAGAACGCTACCAGCACGATACGCTGTAACGCGCAACCCTAAAGTTTTAATTCATGGTGTGCCGGGGAGTGGCAAAAGTGCATTTTTACGCCAAATGGTGGCAGATTTGTGTGCCGGACAGCTCAATGACGCGGATAAAACGCCAGCCACGCCTGTTCGCAGCGATTTGCTTGCTTTGTGCCCTGTTTTGACAAATTTGCGGGATCTAGCCGCGAAGTTATCCGAAAATACACTCAAAGAATTGGAAAACTTGCATCATTCCAAACAAAATGCAAAGTTGTTAGGCATATTGAGAGAGGTTTGGCGGGATGATCTAAATGATAAAGGTTTATTGAAATTTGAAGAAGCATTGGATGACAAACTTCTGACTGGGCAAGTATTGTTGGTGTTTGACGGGTTAGACGAGGTTGCTGTTGCATTGCGCTCATGGATCATTAAAACCATTGAGGCGGTTCGGGCGCGTTATGATGAATTGTCGCCTCAACCGCTGCGCATGATTGTGACGATCCGTAGCCGATCTTTCAATCCAAATGACCTCCCCGATTTTCATCCCTATCAATTATTGCCTTTTGAGCCAGCACAGATTACCCAATTTGTTCAACGTTGGTATGAATTGCGGCTTGGGCATGGTTGGAGCCAACCCCGCGTAAGCAAGCAAATTGCTGATTTACAAAAGGCGGTTGACGTTTTATATAAGAAAGACAAAACCCGTGCGCTTGTCAATACGCCTTTATTGCTTAATATTTTGGCATTGGTGCATTTAAGAGATACGAAATTGCCTGACGAACGGGTGAAACTTTATAAAAGGGCGCTTGAGATTTTGTTAGATGAATGGCAACGTGAAAAAGATTTGTTGTCTCCAGCCTTAAAAACGTTATTGAATGATAACTTTAAGATTATGGCTGCTTTGCGGCGGATTGCATTTTTGGCGCATGAACGTCAGGCTGCGACTCAGAAGCAAGGTGAGAAGCAAAATCCAGATGCGTTGTCGGCGGCTGATTTGAGGGGCGCGGAAATTGTGGCTGAGTTAGCGCAGCCCGATTATTTTGGGGATGAGGCGAAGGCCAGACTATTTGTAAACTATGCCGATCTTTCGGCGGGTTTGTTAATGGGGCATGGTGGCCCTGAGGATAAACCTGAACAACAAATTTATACTTTTCCACATCGCACCTTTCAAGAATATTTAGCTGGGCGTTATTTGATATTGTCAACAGAACCCGAATCCGATGAATTGATTTTAGATAAAGCCGCTGAAGGCGATTTTTGGGAATTGGCTGTATTGCTTGGGGCCGAAGCGCAATATCATGGCGATGAATATCGCGACAATTTGCGCAAGCTGATGTATAAATTATGCCCACCTTCGATGCAAAATACGGAGGTTGACCATCTTAATGGCGCTAAGTGGCGAGCAGTGTTGTGGGCGGCTCAAATGACATTGCTGAACCCAACTTGGGTTTCTTCAGATAAAAAAGCAGAATCGAAAGATATTTATCAGGGTGGGTCGCTTTATCTTGAGCGATTAAAGAAACGTTTGTTGCAAATCATGCGTGAGCGTAAATTGCCCGCCATTGAACGGGCCGCTGCTGGGCGCGCCCTGTCACGGCTAGGCGACCCGCGCCCCGACGTGCTGACGGTCGAGGCCATGCGCTTTTGCCATGTGCCAGCCGGGCCATTTTGGTTGGGCGAAGGGAAGGAAGCCAAACGCGTAACGCTGAAAATGATTTTTGGATCAGCCAATACCCCATCACCAACGCTCAGTTTAACCAGTTTGTGGCTGATGGGGGGTATACAAAAGCAGCGTATGCGTCGTATTGGGCTGAGGCAAGGGATTTGAAATGGTGTCAAGCTGACAAGGGCTATAAAGGGCGCTATGACAGCGATTTTCGTGACCAGCCCATGCAATCCCGCGAACCCTTTGGCGAGGATAACCATCCCGTCGTTGGGGTGAGTTGGCACGAGGCCTTGGCGTTTTCGCGTTGGCTGAATGATCGGGTGAGTCAGATTGTGGCGTTATCGGGCAAGCCAACCTTAAATTATGCCATTCGCTTGCCGACTGAGATTGAATGGGAGAAGGCAGCACGAGGCAGCGCCGATCAGCGCCGCTACCCGTGGGGGGAGACGATCAAGGCCGAAGATGCTAATTATGACGTTACCAGTATCGGAAGCACGAGCGCGGTCGGGTGTTTTCCCAATGATAAGCTGCCTTATGGCTGTGAAGACATGTGTGGGAATGTGTGGGAATGGACCTTGTCTAAGTATGGCAGTGGTCTAACCGATTTGAAAGGTTCAGTTAAAACGGATGGCAATGATAGCCGAGTGTTGCGCGGCGGGGGCTTCGGCTTCAACGAAGTCGACGTGCGCGTGTCTTACCGCTACTTCAACGCCCCGCCCTACATCAGTAGCAGCTTCGGTTTTCGGCTTGTGTATGGCGTGTTCCCTATTCTGGAACTCTGAACTCTGGCCTATCGGGCCTCTGAAGGGGGTCTGGGGCGGGTTACCACCCAATCGAAAAATTTTGGTCGTAGAGACGGGTCGGTGACCCGTCTCCGTTTCGGCAAACATACCCTTTATATTCATCGCGCATTTTGTCGTTGGGGTTGGGTCTATGCAATCTGCATATTGTATGTGTGTGGGTGACACGAAGACGGGTCACCGACCCGTCTCTACGATGTTGGGGCATCTTGTGATGGGGTATATGCAATCCACATACGAATGTGTGTATGGGTGAAACGAAGACGGGTCGGCGACCCGTCTCTACGACGGGGGGTGACGCGGGTATGATGGGGGTATGTCAAACGAATTTTGGTATCGTCTAATTGTTGGCGGGATTCGCATCATGATGCGCACGGTGTGCAAAATGCACGCCGAAGGGCTAGAAAACCTCAGCCACCCCGCGCCGTATTTGTTGGTGGGCAACCACCTGACCCAATGGGACCCGCCCACCATGATGTCGCTCATGCCCGCCACCCATCGCCTGACCGGCGTGGCCGCCGACAAATGGCGCAAGGTCTTGCCCTTTCGCCTGTTGTTCGAGCGCATCAACATCATTTGGATTAAGCGCGGCGAAGTAGACCGCGCCGCATTGTCGGCAGTGCTCAACGCACTCAAACGCGGCTGGGTGGTTGGCCTTGCGCCCGAAGGCACGCGCACCAAAACCGGCGGTATGCAACAGGCCCGCAACGGCATCGCGTGGATCGCCGCCAAGGCCAACGTGCCGGTCATTCCGGTCGCCATTTGGGGCGTCGAGAACATCGAACCCAACCTCAAGCGTCTGCGCCGCGCCGACGTGCATGTCGTGATCGGCCAACCCATCACCCTCACCCCCGGCGACAGCCACGACGCCTCGACCGAGCGCATCATGCGCACCATCGCCGCCATGCTTCCCGAAAAGTATCGGGGGGTGTATGGGGATGTAGCTTTGAGCCGTGAGCCATGAGCTTTGAGCTTTGAGCCTTGGGTTGTGTGTTATCAGTCGTGATTTGCACATGCTGCCTTTTAAGCTCAAAGCTCACGACTCACGGCTTCTGGCTCACGGCTCATGGCTCAAAGCTCATGGCTTATCTTTCGGCTCTCTCCAATATCCCCGTCAAACAGCCAATCGCGCCGGCGGCTTTGGCGAGTTCGTCAACGGGCGTGGTGACGCATTCGACGCCTAGCTCGGTGAGAAAGCGCTCGGTGATGGGGTTGCCCGCCGCCATCAGCACCTTGCCCGGGCCGAGATTGACGAGGTTGAAGGCCATGCCGTCGCGGGACTCCTTTTCGTCGGGGAAAAACACCACACGGTAGCCGCGCTCACGCAGCGCATCTACGGCGCGATGGGCGATGCGCACCGGCCACGCCAGCGCCAAATCCTTGTCCAAAAAGCGCAACATGCCCATCAGGTGCATCGTGCCGATGGGCATATCCACCTCGATCGTGTCAACGCCCATCTCGTCCAGCACCCCCGCAATTTGCTCAATGGCCTCATCATTGGTGCGCAACCCGCGCCCAATAATGGCGGTTTTGGGGTCGAGCCACATCAGGTCTGCGCCTTCAAATGTGCCGCGTCCGCTCACGCTACGCACAATCGGTATGCCAAGCTCGGCGATTTTTCGCGCTGCCCAGCGCTCTTCGCCCGCCCGCACCTCCGACGCAGGCCGCGCAATGATCGCGCCTTCGGGCGTCATCACGAACAAATCTGCCATAAACATTTGGTTGGGCGTCGGCGCTTGCCCGACCACCTCGGCATAATGCACGGTCACGCCGTTGTCGCGGTAGGCTTGCGCCATTGCGTCATGTTGGTGAATGGCCTTGCCAATGTCGAGCGGTTCGAGCATTTGCACGGCCTTAAAATCTGCCGAGGCCGCCAATTCTTGGCCCGGACGATACAGCAATACTTGCTTGAGCGGGGCATACTCGCTGTCAATGCCGCCATTGGCCCAGCGGGCCGTGCCCAGTTCCTCGCGCAAGGCCGTCAGCCTCGGTCGCCAGCCATCGCCGCCATAGGCCGATTTTGTGTGTGGGTTTGATCTGTCTACCATGAGCTTAATGATAACGGATAGAGTGGATAGTGGATAGTGATAGTGGATAGTAGGGTTGTGTATGATTGGCACTTAACGCTGCTATCACTATTTACTATCACTATCCACTATTACTATCCACTTTGTATGAATCTGATCACTCTCCTTATCAACGCCAACGAAGACGTGGGGCATGAATATGCCTATGCCTTGCGCATTGCCGAGGCGATGCGGGCGCGGGGCTGGACGACGAGGGTGGCCGTGCCAGCGGCAGCGCGGATTGCGGCATTGCCCGACGGCTGGCACAAGGCGTTGCTACCGCCGCCCACTGGCGCGAGCAATTGGCGCAGTATTTGGCGCTTTGCGCGTTCGCTTCATTCGTATTTGCGTGGCGCGTTGTTGCCGCAGCAGCGCAATATCTTGTTTCTCGAAACATTCGCCCTGCCACATTTAATTGGGCTGATCTTGGCGTTGTTGCATTTGCCGCGCCGCGATATGCGCGTGTGGTTGCTCTATCGCTTCAGTTTTCGCAGCCCGCGCAAGGCGTTGCTCTATCGCGGGTTAAATTGGGTGTTGGGCAAGCTGGTGGGTGCGCAAAACGTGGTGTTGATGACCGACAGCGAGACCATGCGCGACGATTTGCAGCCCGCCTTGCGCCAGCCCGTGCGCGTCATTCCGGTTGTGCCCACGCCCGATGAAGAATTGCGCTCAAGAGAAATTGGGTTTTTGAAAGAAGCCCAATTTCTGAAAGGGGAATGTCTCAATTGTTGGTGGCCGGGTCGCCCCTTGCCCGAAAAGGGCTTGGCTAATATTCAGCGTTTGGCAAGCCTGACCGATTGCGCCGCACAAATGAAATTGATGGTCGCCCAATCCACCCAAATTGCCCAGAGCGATGACACATGCGCCGTGCAGTTGCTGCCCAATGGCTTGCCGCGTGCCGATTATTTGGCGTTGTTGAACGAAGTGGATGTCGTGTTGTTGCCTTACGATGAAGCGATTTATGGCAAACGCACCTCCGGCATCTTCACCGAGGCGATTTCATTGGGCAAGCTGACCGTGGTTACGCCCAATACTTGGGCCGCGCACGAACTGCGGCGTTACGGTTTGGGCGAATGTGTGCTCGACTGGCACAGCCCGCAGTTGCTATGTGATATCGTTCGGCTGGCACACGACCCTACCATCGCCCCACGCCTCGCGTATATGCAAGCCGACTACCGTGACTTTCATTGTCAGCACGGTTTTGGGCAGGCGTTTATTTCAGTTGAGAGTTGAGGGTTGAGAGTTAAGAGTCCTCAACTCTCAACGCTTAACCCTCAACCCTCAACTCTCAACCCTCAACATGAAATTACTCATCATCGGCCTCGAAGATTTTAGCCAGCCCCGCGCATGGAGCGGCATCCCTTACTTTATGTTGGCGGGGTTGCGGCGAGCTAAGTTCGAGTTGATTGCCGGATACCCCATTCAAACCCCTGTGCCAAAATGGCAGCGCGGGCGCGAATGGGTTTTTCGTGCGGCGCGTAAGGCCTTGGGGCGCGGCGTGCCGTTGTGGTTTGCGCGTTACACCCGCGCCAATATGCAGGCTGTCGCTGCCGAGATTGACCGCCGTGTCGCGCAAACGCAGCCCGATGCCGTGTATGCGATTGTGACGCCGGAGGTCGGTTTGTGCCAATTTCGCCAGCCGCTCATTTACACCAGCGATGGCACATTCGCGGCTTGTGACGGCTATTATGATTGGTTTAGCAATTGGCAGCCCGCGCCGCGCCAAGCCGCCCGCGCCGCCGAACAAGCCACCTTGCGCAAGGCTGCCGCCGTCATTTACCCATCGGCGTGGGCGCTCGAAAGCGCCGCCCGCGATTATGGCATCGCCCGCGACAAATTGCACCTGATCGAATATGGGGCCAATTTGCCCGCCGAGCATGTGCCTGCCAACGTTGCCGATGTGCCAATCGCTGCGCCGTTGCGCTTGTTGTTTGTGGCGGTCGAGCAACATCGCAAGGGGCTAGACACGGTGCTAGATGCGCAAGACGCGCTCATTCGGGCCGGTGTGCCGACGCAGGTGGACATTGTTGGCACATCAGTGACGTTGCCCGTGCGACATCCGCAATTGACCACCGTGCACGGCTTTTTGCGCAAGGGCGTGCCCGACCAAGCCGCGCAATTGCAGGCGCTTTATGCCAAGGCACACCTGTTTTTTGTGCCGTCGCGGGCCGAGGCGTATGGTATTGTGTTTTGCGAGGCGATGGCGCTGGGGTTGCCGGTGCTTGCGCGGGCCACTGGCGGCGTGCCGTCCATCGTGCAGCATGGGGTGAATGGGTTATTGTTGCCGCCCGACGCTCCGCCCACCGCCTACGCCGATGCGATCACGAACCTCATTCGCCAGCCCCAACATTATGCCGCCATGCGCCAAGCCGCCCGCCGTCGCTACGACGAAGTGCTGAATTGGGATACATTTGCGGCGCGGGTCAAGGCGTTGAGGATTGGGGATTAGGGATTGGGGATTTACGTTGAGCATGCTCTGGCGCTGTGAGAAGAAATTTGCTCGCAAAAGCGCAAAAACGCAAAGATAAGTTTATGGCTTACGCGAAAGTTTGATTTTCACCACAAAGCGCACAAAGAACGCAAAGGTTTGAATTGGTTAATACCTTCGTCAAGTTTTCTACCAACCGCTTAAAGGCTGTTCAAAAGTCGTTTCGTCATTCCCTCGAAAGAGGGAATCCATAACTAAACGGGCATCATTTGATGAAATTGCTATGTTTTGAGCCGACCAAGTTATGGATCTCCGCGTTCGCGGAGATGACGGTTTAGAATGCGGCTGACTTTTG